>NZ_JANCPN010000001.1:0-296497 GCF_024295385.1 Streptococcus sp. CF4-3
ACTCTTTCTATTATACCTACTTTTAGAATCCTGTCAACTAGTTTTTTAAAAATTAGTTGACAGAATTCTAGATTCACAAGTAGATAAGTAACTGATATTACAATTCAGCAATTTGATTCAAGTTTACTTCTGCTACTGTATCATTACCAAACATTGAAATAATCATTTTCACTTTGTTATTATCAATTTCAGTAATTTTTCCTGTGTAATCAGCAAAGGCACCGTCAATGATTCGAACTGTTTGACCAACTTCAACATTGATATCGAATTCTTGAACCGTTTGTCCCATTGATACCAAGATATCTCTGATTTCTTGTTCCAAAAGCGGAGTTGGTTTAGATCTGTTTCCGTGTGAGCCAACAAATCCCGTAACGTTTGGTGTATTACGAACCACAAACCAAGCTTCATCGGTCATAACCATTTCTACAAGGACATATCCTGGGAAGCGATTTTCTTCAACTTCTTTTTTCTTCCCATTTTTTTCAACTTGCACAGTTTGAGTTGGAATTTCCACACGTAGGATATTATCCAACATATTATATGTTTGTGCACGTTGCAAGAGATTTTCTTTTACTTTATTTTCATAACCAGAATATGTTTGTAGGACAAACCATCCTTTATCAAAACTATCCATCTTTTTTCCTTTCTTAATGGTAAACTTCTTTCAGCCTATTTATACTATCTTAAAAAATGTTAATGAATCGGATTAATCCGCTAACGATTAACTGGTCAAAAATATAAATGATGACAACAAAGAAGGCAGTGTATTCCATGATAGATTTGAAATCTACCCAACTTTGTTTTCGAGTTGGCCAAGTTGTATCTTTAAGAAGTGTAAAGATATCCTTAATAAAACCCATTCTTATCTCCTATCTCGTTTCTCGATGTGTTGTGTATTTACCACAATGTTTACAAAATTTATTTACTTCTAAGCGAGTCGGTTTTGGATTCCCACTAATTTTAATTGAGTAGTTTCTTGAACCACAAACCGCACAGGCTAAACTTGCTTTTTTAAGTGCCATAGCGCCTCCATCTTATCTATTATAACAAGAATCCCTGTCTTTGACAAGTTAAATTACACTCTGCATTTTCCTATTTTCAAAATAAAAAAGCCTAGGAATAATCCTAGACTCTATTTTACATTATTTACCAAGGTAGTATTCAGAAACTACGTTCAATTTTTCGTCAAATTCGAATACCAATGGTGGGAAGTTAGGGATTTCCACATCCATGATTTCGTCGTCTGACAAACCTTTGATGTGTTTTACAAGAGCACGAATTGAGTTACCGTGTGCACCTACGAATACGTTTTTACCATCTTTAAGTGCTGGAGCGATTTTATCTTCCCAGAATGGAAGGGCACGTTCCAAAGTAACTTTCAAGTTTTCAGCATCTGGAATTACTGAGTCATCAAGTGAAGCATAACGACGGTCAGTGTGAGCTGAGTACTCATCATCACGAGGCATTGCTGGAGGCAATACATCGTATGAACGACGCCAGATGTGAACTTGTTCATCACCAAATTGTTCAGCAGCTTCAGCTTTGTTTTTACCAGTCAAACCACCGTAGTGACGTTCGTTCAAGCGCCATGATTTTTCAACTGGAACCCAAAGTTGGTCAGATGCTTCAAGTGCAAGGTTAGTTGTTTTGATTGCACGTTTCAATACTGAAGTGTAAGCTTGGTCAAATTCAATACCAGCTTCTTTGATCAATTTACCAGCATCGATAGCTTGTTGAGTACCTTTTTCAGAAAGATCTACGTCAGCCCAACCTGTGAAAAGGTTAGCTTTGTTCCATTCAGACTCACCGTGGCGAGCGAAAACCAATTTTACCATTAGTTGGATTCTCCTTTTATTTTTCGAGGTTTCCCTCGTTTATCTATTCTATTTTACACAATTTTTCACAAAAAAGCTAGTTAAAATCAACGAAAAAGAGAAGAGCGCTTGAACTCTTCTCTTAGACAATCATTTATCCTTCAATTTTAAATTGTTTCAAGCTTGCTAGGTACAGAGCTCCACCAATCACAAGAACAATTCCACCAATCCATCCAAAGAAAGGAATCAAGGCAACTACAGAACCAACGATAAATAGAATCGATGGTGCTAGCGAAATACGTTTGTCATCCTTATAATAGACAAGTGAGAGAATTCCAAGAATGAGGGTCGCAATTTTCACCAATGAGAACACAATGAAAATAATCCCCAATACCACTCCTGCAAAATCTTCATCCTCAGAAATAGCTGCAAGAAAAATAATAAAAAATGGTAAGAAAGCCAAAATAGCTCCTGCAATAATACCAATAAATCCATCTACTTGTGCAAGTGTTTTTGTCTTCATAAATGTCTCCTTTTATTTTGATAAAGTATATTATACCATATTTTTATTAAAGTTTTAATTTTTAAAAAAATACAGGAGTAACTCCTGTATTTTTGTTAGACTATTTAGCTTCAAATCCTTCTGCTACTGCATCCGCAAAGTTTTCTTCAACGATGCTTGCACAGTGATCGCAGATAGTTGCATGGTAGCTACGTTCTGCTGTACTTGGGTCGATACGACGACAACGGTCACAAACTTCACCAGCCGCACGGTCAACTGTGAAGGCTACATCTTCAAAGGCCACTGCAGCTTCTGGAGCTGATCCTTCAGCGATGGTCAATTCAGAGACGATCAAGAGTTGGGCTACATTGCTATCAACAGCTCCAAGAAGAGTTTTCACTACTTCATTTGGATAAACTGTCAAGTGAGCTTCAAGTGATTTACCAATCACTTTTTCATTACGTGCTTCTTCCAAGGCTTTTTGAGCTTGTCCACGGAAGTCCATAAAGGCTGCCCATGTATCCAAGATTTCCTCTTGGTTGGCAAAAGTTTGAGCTTCTGGTAATTCTGATAATTGAACAAAGTCTTCTGTTTCAAACTCGAGATATGACCAGATTTCTTCTGCAGTGTGAGGAAGAATTGGTGTCAAGAGTTTGGTAATTTTCACAAGGATGTCATAGAAGACTGTTTGCATCTGACGGCGTTCGAGAGATTTTGCACCTTCGATGTAGACAACATCTTTGGCAAAGTCAAGATAGAAAGCAGACAAATCAACGTTGATAAAGTTCACTAGGGCTTTATAGATTGTCAAGAATTCGAAGTTTGCATAAGCGTCACGAATGGTCTTAACAAGCTGATTAAAACGGATAGTCATGTACTTATCAACAGAACGAAGTTCTTCGTAAGCTACTGCATCTTCAGCTGGGTTAAAATCAGAAGTGTTAGCAATCAAGAAACGAAGGGTGTTACGGATCTTACGGTAAGTTTCAGAAACTTGACTCAAGATATCCATAGAGATACGTACGTCGTTGCTTGAATCAACACTTGTTACCCAGAGACGCAAGATTTCCGCACCAAATTGTTTTTCAACATCGCTTGGAGCAATGGTATTCCCAAGAGATTTAGACATCTTCTCACCTTTACCGTCAAGGGCAAAACCTTGCGACAAGATTTGTTTGTATGGTGCTACACCATGATTAGCCACAGATGTGATGAGAGATGAGTTGAACCAACCACGATATTGGTCAGAACCTTCTAGGTAGAGGTCTGCTGGATATTTAAGTTCGGGGCGATTAACTACGACACCATTCCATGATGAACCTGAGTCAAACCAAACGTCCATGATGTCTGTTTCTTTCTTGAACTCGCCATTTGGTGAACCTGGATGTGTAAATCCTTCTGGCAAGAGGTCTTTGGCATCACGTTCCCACCAGATGATTGAACCATGTTCTTCAAAGAGTTGAGCTACATGCTCGATGGTTTCAGCTGTCATGATTGGTGTACCATCTTCTGCATAGAAGATTGGAAGAGGAACTCCCCAAGCACGTTGACGAGAGATGACCCAGTCACCACGGTCACGAATCATGTTGTAAAGACGGACTTTACCCCACTCTGAGTGGAACTTCACTTTTTCAATTTCGTCCAAGATTTCTTGGCGGAATTTAGATACAGAAGCAAACCATTGAGGCACTGCACGCCAGATGATTGGTTTTTTCGTACGCCAGTCAAATGGGTAAGAGTGAGAGATTTCTTCTTGAGCAAGAAGTAAATCACCAAGTTTTTCAATAACTGTTGGCACAACCTTGTCGTAGAATTGACCTTCGAACTCTGCTCCAGCATTGGCCATCATGATCCCGCGTTCGTTAACAGTCACAGCAACTTCAAGCCCATTGGCAACACCGACATTGTAGTCATCCTCACCAAAACCAGGAGCTGTATGGACGATACCAGTACCAGAATCAGTTGTAACATGGTCACCAAGGATAACGAGTTCATCTACTGCTGTATCCCATGGGTGCTCTGTCACAATTTGGTTCAATTCTGAACCACGGTAAGTAGCCAAAACTTGAACATCTGCCCAACCAAATTTCTCAGACAAACTGTTCAACAATTCTGAAGCAACCACAAACTTACGAGTTTCGCCAGCTGGTTGCACCAAGACGTAATCAATATCCGCACCGACTGTCAAACCGCGAGAAGCTGTGATGGTGAATGGAGTTGTTGTCCAAACGACGATATAAGTATCAGTGTCTAGAACACCTTTGCCATCTTTGACCTTATTGGCATAGTAAAGGGATGTTGAAACCAAGTCGTGGTATTCAATTTCCGCCTCAGCAAGGGCTGACTCTGATGACCATGACCAGTAAACAGGCTTCGCTCCACGGTAGATATAGCCTTTATTAGCCATTTCACCGAAGACACGGATTTGCGCTGCTTCATAGTCAGGAGTTAGTGTTACATATGGATTTTCCCAGTCACCAGAAACACCCAAACGTTTAAAGTCTTCGCGTTGTTTATCTACTTGAGACAGAGCGTATTCACGGCAAAGTTTCAAGTATTCAACAAGGTCCATTTCTTTGCGTTTAACACCTTGTTTTGCCAAAACTTGTTCAATTGGCAAACCATGAGTATCCCAACCTGGGATGTAAGGTGCATAAAAGCCTGACATAGACTTAGAACGAACAATGATATCTTTAGAGATCTTGTTCATGGCATGTCCTACGTGGATGTTCCCGTTGGCATACGGAGGACCATCATGAAGCGTGAAATGCGGTTTTCCTTCATTTAATTCTTGACGACGTTGATAAAGTTTAGCTTCATCCCATTCCTTTTGCCAAACTGGCTCTTTGGTCGGAAGACCAGCACGCATTGGAAATTCTGTTTTCCCAAGATTGAGGGTTTCTTTAAGTTTCATGTTTACTCCTTTAATGTAAATTGATAATATAAAAACCACGACTCGCAAAAAGGACGAAAATCGTGGTACCACCTTTGTTCGGAAAAAGACCTAGTCTCTTTCCCTCTTTTCCCGTAACGTGGGCAACGTCAAATCTTACTATTTTCAGATTTGATACTAAGAGAGGATAAACTTACCAACAGGGATTGTAGGACTTCCACCATCTCCTACTCGCTAGAAATTTGATTGATAAATTCTTGTTCTCTAATGAGATTCTTATAAAATTAGAACTGATTCTTGTTGAGTGTCAGCATCATCTTGAGGTCCTTCCTCATGTGCTGGCTCAACAGGAGTTTCAGCAGCTGGCAGAACTTCAACTTCAGTTGACTCTTCAGCAGCTTGTTCAGCCTCTAACAATTCTTTGTTAGCAGCTTCAATACGCGCTTGAAGTTCTGCAACTTCTTCTGGAGAAAATTGACGAGTCATGTCAATTGGTTCTTCATCATGATATGAAGATACATCTTCACCTAGAACCTCTTGGACGACTTCCTTGAATGCTTCGTCGCTCGTTTGAAGATAAGTTGCAGTCGGACGCAAAATTTCTTCCCAATCTGATGAATCAACAATAGCCAACTGACTTTCGATTGTTGATTTCAAACGTTGGTGGAAGACGCGACTCTTGTTCTTCAACTCTTCAGTTTCTACAGCAACTTTTTTAGCATTATCTGTTGCTTGTCGCAAAATTTCATTGGCTTTATATTTTGCTTCATCAAGCAAGCGTTGGGCATCTTGCTCAGCCTGCTTAATGATGTTATTAGAACGGTCGTTCGCAGCTTGTTTCACACGTTCAGCTGTGTCTTGAGCAATCAATACTGACTGACTCAATGAATCTTTGATTTCATCAAAATAAGATAGACGCTCTTCTAAATTTTTAATGTGCTGTTCTTTTTCATGATTACTACGAACCAAATCTTCATAGTCACGAACAACAATATCTAAAAATTCATCAACTTCTTCACGGTTAAAACCTCTAAACTGAACACCAAAGGTTTTATCCTTAATTTCTAACGATGTAATTGGCATATTTTTCCTCACTTATTTAATAAAAAATAGAATCATGAATTGCTTCTGGTTCTTGCTCGTTTGTTACTGTTCTTTTAGGAATATCAGTCGTATAGTCGGAAAGACGTTCTTCTAGTTTTTTGATGTAGAGTTCAGTTTCCTCTTTGTTTCGGATTAATTCCTCTAATTCAAAATAAATCTTATCTAGAAATAGGTCAACTTCTTCCTGATCGTAGCCTCTGAATTTTCTTGAGAATTCTTTATCAGTAATTTCTTGTGGTGTAATCGACATGTTTATTCTCACTTGCTTAATAGTAGCTGGACTGTTAATTTTTTCTTATCCTTTTTGGTTTGACCGTTTTCTTTGAGTAAGATAATTCGACCAAAGCGTCTGACGCTGATTAAATCACCAATTTTTACCGGATAGTCCGATTTTTCAACTATATGATAGTTGACTTGAACCAACTTTTTTTCAACCAGAGCCGAAGTTTGGGAACGAGATAATTTCAATATGCTAGATAAGAAGGTATCCAGACGAAGACTTGAAACCAAGACTTCTTTTTCTTGATAGTCATCTTTGGATTCTATCATATCTGAAAAAGGACATTCTACTAAACTTACAGGCAACTTGGAAATCTTTTGAATTCCATCTTGGAAAAGAGTAGTAAATCTTCGATCGACAATAATTTGGGCTTTTTCTTCTGTCACCAGAATATCTCCGAATAACTTACGGTCAATACCTAGTCGATTGAGAACTGTACCCAATATCTTTGAATGGGTCAGTTGCTGAAACTTGCTAGGATACACAATCTCAAGCAAGGTCATTTCAAAATCTTCCAAACTTGGCGTGAAGTAATCGGGCGCTAAAATAACCCTAGCGTACTCCGAAGAGATATAACTCGTACTAGAGAAGACTTTTAGCCCTCTATTATTTCCCAAAGTTTCCAAGATAAATACTTGGTGAGGATTTATAAAAGGAGATAAAATCAGTGCATAGTGTTCCTCAACTTGACTCAACCATTCCAAGCCCTTATCGATGAATGGAATATCCTCCGTTGCGAAATGTTGGTAAAGTTCCTTGCTCATAATACGACCAGCAAACTGATGAGATAGCGGCTAATCATCCGCAAGAGAATTAGGGCTATCCAAACAGAGAAATCCAAACCTGCGATTTGAAGAGGTAGACGTTTTAGAGGCTCAAGAATTGGTTTACACAAAGTCTCTAAAAATTTCCCCAACTGTGTGTTATAGGCATTTGGAAACCATGATAATAGAGCAAAAGCTACAAGTATCAGTGAATAGATATCTGTAGCATTTTGGATAAAACGAATTATTAGAAACATTAACGTACTCTATTTCTCTTCATGTCAAAGTCGTATTCTTCGCTTTGAGCTTCTTCAGGTAAACGAATATCTTCAATGTTTACCACAACACCAACAGGTGTCAAAAGATACATTGTGTTCGCTACTTTTCTTAACTCACCAGCAAGAACATGACGTGCTCCATCCAAGTAATCCAAACAACGACGAGCTTGAACTTCTGTCATATATTGGAAGTCAATCAAGATACTCTCATTTCCAGCCAACAAATCAACAATATCTGTTGCATCTTCGTAACGGCGTGGATAACGAACATCGATGGTTACTTTTTCAGTAGAGCGATGGCTTTCAATTGCTAGTTGTTGCTGACGCGCATGAAGTTTTGTAATATTTTTCTCTTTTGCTTCGACTGAAGAAGATTCTTGAGCAGCAGCTTGCTGTGGCAATTCTCTTTTTTGAGGGACCGAAGCTAGTGAACGTTCAGGTTGTGCAGCTACAACTTCTGAAGCAACTTCATCTCCATCTTCTGTAAAGTAATCTATAAATTTATCAAATTTATCTTTTAATGACATGATTATTTCCTATTTAAAAAATGCTGTACCAATTCGAACAAAAGTCGAGCCACATTGAATCGCTTCTTTGTAGTCACGACTCATTCCCATACTTAGTTCTGTCATTGGCATATTGGGGAATTGTTGTTCACGAATGTATTGTTGCAACTCTTGCGTTTCTTTAAAGATTTTTTGCAACTCTTCTGTTTGGGCCTCAAAGGGAGCCATGGTCATGAGACCAACATACTCGATTTGATCCAAGCTAGACAAGTCTGGCAGGACTGTCAATAGTTCCTCTTTTGAGAAACCATGCTTGCTTTCCTCTCCAGAAATATTGACCTGCAAAAAACATTTAACGGTTCGATCGGCACGTTTTTGAATCTCTTGGGCTAATTTCAAAGAATCTAAAGCGTGAAAATAATCAACATAAGGAATGATATCCTTGACTTTTCTTCTTTGTAAGCTACCAATCAAGTGCCAAGTAACATCTTTATCACTTAAAGCATGATACTTTTCAAGAAATTTGTCAACACGGTTTTCACCGATGTGTTTGACTCCTTGGTCAATCAAATTTTCTGCAGTTGCAATATCAACATATTTTGTTACGGTAATTACAGAAACCGAACCGTCTTCACGGCCGGTTTCTTGAATTGCTTTTGTAACCTGTTGAAATACCTGATTTGTATTTTCTTTTAAATCCATCTCTATTAACGGTTTTTAAAGAATGGTGGTGTTTCCAACTCATCTTCGTCAGAAGCTGGTGCTTCAAAACGCTCAACTGGAGATACGACTGATTCACCTTGACGAACAATTGAATCACGTCTCAAGTCCCAGTCACCAAAAGCTGATGCTTTAGGCGCTTCAGTGTGACGTTGTGAAGGAGTTGGAAGTTCAGCTGTTTCTGCCAAATCAAAATGACGGTCATAAGTGTGTGTATGTCCAGATTTTACTGGTTCACGGAATGACGCTTGTCTTGGTTGGGGCGCTACAACTTTTTCGACTGCATCTTGACGAACTCCAGTTGCAACAACAGTTACACGGATTTCATCTTTCATTGATTCATCAATAGAAGTACCGAGCCAGATATTTACGCCATGTCCAGCAGCTTGATTGACGATTTCAGAAGCTTCTTCCGCTTCAATCAAAGTCATATCCAAACCACCAGTTACGTTAACGATAACATCTTCCGCTCCATCAATAGTTGTTTCAAGAAGTGGTGAGTAGATAGCTTTACGAGCTGCTTCGATAACACGCTCTTCTCCGCTACCGATACCGATACCCATAAGGGCATTTCCTTTGTTTGCCATTACTGTCTTCACGTCTGCGAAGTCCAAGTTGATCAAACCAGGATTTGTAATCAAATCTGTAATCCCTTGAACACCTTGACGAAGAACGTTATCTGCTTCAGACAAAGCTTCAAGAAGTGGAGTTTTCTTGTCAACAATTTCTAATAAGTTGTTGTTTGAGATAATCAAGAGAGTATCAACATGTTCACGTAGTTCGTTGATCCCTTGGACTGCGAATTGACCACGTTTGCTTCCTTCGAAACCGAATGGACGTGTCACAACACCGACAGTCAAAGCACCTAAACCTTTAGCGATACGAGCGATAACTGGTGCAGCACCTGTACCAGAACCACCACCCATACCAGCAGTGATGAAGACCATATCTGCACCACTGATAGCTTCAGTAATTGCTTCTTCGCTTTCTTCAGCAGCCTTACGACCAACTTCAGGCTGTCCTCCAGCACCAAGTCCGCGAGTTAATTTTGGACCAAGTTGGATAACTGTTTCAGCTTTTGTACTGCTCAAGGCTTGCACATCTGTGTTGGCTGCGATGAACTCAACACCTGAAACGCCTTCGTCAACCATGCGGTTAATGGCGTTTCCACCGCCACCACCGACACCAATTACTTTAATTACTGCACCTTGTGCTGCTGCTGTATCAAATGAAAATGTCATATTTTATTCCTCTATCCTATTCATCAAACATGCTTCCGATTAAGCTACGGAATCGGTCAGTCAATTTTGGTTTTTCTTCTGATTGATTTGGAGTTGCTGATTCAGCAGTATAAGTTGGTTCTGCTGATTCAGTTGAAGTTGTACCAAACACTGAACGTTGAGAAGCTGCAGGTTTTTCCTGACTTGAAGTTCTGAAATCAATTGGTTGTTGACGTAGAACTTGGTCTCCTCTGATAGCTCTTTGAGCTAAAACATTCACTTCTGTAAGACTTCCAGCAAATTCTGACAAACTAATCACATGAGCAAATGCAGGATTGCGGATACCTACTTGGTTTGGAACATAAAGTTTCACACGAACTCCAAGTACTTCTTGGGCAAGCTCAACGATACCTGGTAGAATAGCATTCCCACCAATCAGAGCAATACCTCCCGGCAAGTCCAACAAATGTCTTCTTTCCAAATCTTGTTTGATTTGTTCAAAGATGTGTTTCAATCTAGCTGAAATAATTTGAGCCAAGTATTCTTCTGTAACTTCAACAGGTTCTACTTCACCAATCACTTCAACTTGGAAAGTTTCTTTGCTTGCAAGTTGCGGATAAGCTTCACCGTAGTTAAGCTTCAAACCTTCTGCAATCTTCTTAGAAGTTTTAAGAACTTTCGAAATGTCTTTAGTGACGTAATCGCCACCTTCTTGGTAAACATTTGTGTATTGAAGTTCTTGATTACGGATAGTAGCAACACTTGTTTGGCCACCACCCATATCGATAACAGTCGCTCCAAACTCACGTTCGCCTTCGTTAAGAACAGAGTTTACAATTGCAAGCGGTGAAATGATCACGTTATCGACTTGAACTCCAACACGTTCTACAGTTTTACGAAGGTTGTGAAGAATGGTTCTTGGACCTGTATAGAGAAGTCCACGCATTTCCAAACGAACACCCATCATACCACGAGGGTCACGAATACCTTGGAAACCATCTACTACAAATTCTTCTGGCACAAACGTAATCACTTCACGATCAGGTGTCATGCTCTTAGTCAAAGCTGATTTGACAACATTCTCAACATCTTGATCTGTAATTTCTTTTGTATCTGATGTTACAGGAATCATTCCTTGAGTTGGTTCCACTTGCAACAAGTTTGCTGGAAGTCCAACGTTTACTGATTTGATTGAAATCCCTGCTTTTTCTTCTGCTTGAGAAATAGCAGATTTGATAGCCGTTGCTGCGGCTTCGATGTCAACGATAATCCCATCCTTGACACCTTTACTTTTGGCGTTGCTAACACCGATTACATTTACTTCACCATCTACAAGCTCAGCAACTAACACTTTAATTGAGCTTGTTCCAATATCTAAGCCTGTAAAGAAACCATTTCTAGTCATTACATTGCGTCCTCTCTATCTTCCAAGTTTCACACTTTGATTTTTTAACAGCTACAAGAAGGCATAGCTATTCACAGAATATTATATCACAAAAATCCGATTCGTGCCTAATTTTTTGTGATTTTATCGAAGGTTTTTCATTAAATTTATTTTAATATTCCATTACAAGCCCCTCTTTTTTATTTTTTCTATGAAAAACAGTGTAAAAATGTCAGAAAAGCTGAAAAATGGCTATGAAAATCCCTATCTTTTCCAAAACTGATATATCCATTTGCAATTATTTTCCTATTCATTTTCAAAGCAAGGGGTGATATCAAAATACACTAGGCTATACGCTCCCCTTTTTGCATGATATTATCGTTCATTTTTATCTTCCTAAAAAAGAAAAAAGAAGCTAGAAACTAGCTTCTTTTTATGAAAATTCTTTCTCTACTACCTCAAGAGCACGTTCAATGACCACATGCATGTCGTAGTATTTATAGTCTGCTAGGCGGCCACAGAAGATGACCTTGTCATTTTTGGCTGCTTCTTCTTGATACTTAGCAAACATAGCGTTGTTCTTTTCATCGTTGATTGGGTAATATGGTTCGTCTCCACGTTTCCAATCAGCAGGGTACTCACGAGTGATAACCGTCTTCGGTTGAGTACCATACTCGAAATGCTTGTGCTCGATGATACGAGTATAAGGAATCTCACGTTCTGTATAGTTGACCACAGCATTCCCTTGATGGTTTTCCTCATCCAAGACTTCGTGCTCGAATCGAAGGCTGCGGTATTCTAACTCCCCATGTTTGTAATCAAAGTACTGGTCAATCATCCCTGTAAAGACAACTTTTTCCGCTGAGCTTTCTAGCTCTTCACGATTAGCAAAGAAATCAACCCCAAGTTCTACTTCTACATCGCCTAACATGTTTTCGATGATGACGTTGTAGCCACCGATTGGAATCCCTTGGTAACGGTCGTTAAAGTAGTTGTTATCAAAGGTCAAACGCACCGGAAGACGCTTGATGATAAATGGAGGAAGGTCTGTTGCAGAACGTCCCCATTGCTTTTCTGTATAGCCCTTGATCAATTTTTCATAGATATCCGGACCAATCAACTTGATGGCTTGTTCTTCAAGGTTTTTAGGCTCAACATCTTTCATATCAGCTGTTTGCTCTGCAATCTTATCCTTGACTTCTTGTGGTGTCTTAGTTCCCCACATAGCGTAGAAGGTATTCATGTTGAAAGGAAGATTGTAGAGGCTGCCCTTGTAGTTAGCCACTGGTGAGTTGATATAGTTATTGAATTCAGCAAACTGGTTCACATAGTCCCACACTTTTTTGTTAGAAGTATGGAAAATGTGGGCACCATACTTGTGGACATTGATGTCTTCAACATTTTCACAGTAGATATTTCCACCGATGTGATCACGTTTGTCAATCACTTTTACTTTTTTTCCACGTTTTGTAGCTTCATGTGCAAAGATTGCCCCAGACAAACCTGCACCAACGATAAGATAGTCGTACATAGTTAACTCCATTATTTCTTAATGATTTGTTTTAATTCTTTTACATCTACCACTTTCAGAGATAGAATTGCAAAAAGATAAATGATTCCGCCAAGCACTGCAAATGCTAGAACATTTAGGGTTGGCGAAAAATGTATAACTGTTTTTGAACCTAGCAAAATGCCATACATGATAGCTGATGCTAGAATAATTTTTGTCATAGATCCAATAATAGGAACTTCTTTTAGGTATCTGCGGGTAAAGTACAATTGAATCGCCCACACTAGCGCCTCTGTTAAGACAGAAACAATGGCTGCTCCGATATAACCAAGTTTAGGAAGGAATAATAAGTTTAATCCTACACTGATAATTGCAGGAGCCGTTGTTGAAATCATGAATTCTTTATTTCGGTTATGAGGAATCAATATCTGAATTCCCATAATATTGGTCCAACCGATGAAGAACATACGGAAGATCATAATGGCAATTGCATAGCGTGCATCCTGAAAATCTTGACCAAGGAAAAATTGAACAAAATCATCATTGACAATCAAGATCCCTGCCATCATTGGAAAAATGACTAAATTATAAATGAGGAAGGACATCTCATGCATCTTATTGACCGCCTTATGATCACCTGTGGCTAATAAATGCGCAACACGAGGTAGCATAACACTCCCCAAGGAAGTTACCAAGGTCAGAAGGATATTTACCAACTTTAGAGCCTGGTCATAAATCCCTACATCCTTTGTAGAGGCTAAGGCTCCAAGCATGGTACGATCTAGCGTTACATACAAGGAAATCGCCACTTGTGGAAGGAACAATAAGATGACGGGTTTCAAATGATGCCTAGCATATTCTATGTCAAAATGAGGTCTACCGATAAACTCTCGAGCAGGCAACCACATACTTAGTTGCCCCAAAAGCTCAAATATGGTTAGTAAAAAAACATAGAGATATAGGTCGTTTGCAGATTTGACAAAGAGAAAGATAGAGGTAACTCCAACGATTTTAACCGTGATGTTTCGAACAGTAATCTTTCGAAAATCCTCCAACCCTTGAAAGAGCCAAGAGATGTCTAAACCTTTAGAAACTAAACTCAAGCCTAGAATGTAGGCTACCGGATTTTGCATAAAGGGAAGAGCCATACAAAGAAGGCCATACAAGGTTAGAGAAAGAAAAGTTGCACCTAATTGCAGGGAGTAGATTCCCCAAAAGTTTTTTTCGATTTCCTTGCGATGCCCTGAAATGACCTTTGTTCCATAGTTAGCAACTCCCAGTGTCGCTAATAGAATAAAGTAGGTGACAATGGAATTAAAATAACCATAAGTTCCTAAATCATCCGAAGAAAAGACCCGTGTCACATAGGGAGTCGTAATAATCGGGAGTATAATCACCAACAATTGATAAGAAAGATTGTAGGCGTAGTTTTTTAATACTTTCATGTCAATCCGTCCTATTTATAATCAATCCGTGAAATTAGAAATTGTGACCGAACAGACTTATAATGGGCAATTATTCTAAAAGCTTCTATCATATTTCCTCTTTCCTACATTTTTTTGATATTTGTTGCAAATTAAATTGGTTTTATGCACGATACTATCGTAGCAACAAATACAATTTAGGGCTAAACATAAAAATAAGGTATTTTAGTTTTACTTTCCATGATAGCTTACTATTTTTTAGCAACTCACTCATTTCGACTTTCAACAACTCTTTATCTTTTGAAAAATCTTTTAAGCCTGAGTCAGCTTTTGCACCAATCACTACAAAACCACCTATTAATTTTTTAGCTTGCAAAGCTTGCTTTAATGCCGGGCTCTGAATGTACTCTCTTTTAACAACTTCCTCATTTTTTGCAACAGCTTTAAAGAAATCATATCTTTTTTCAGTAAATGTTGAACGAACTATACTCCCTTCCCTACGATAGTAATTGTAGGTTTCAAGCGGGCTTATCACGATTCTTTCAGCCAAAGCAAGGTGTTCTCCTACAACATAAAAATCCTCATAGATTTTCCCAACTGGAAAAGGGACGCGTTCCAATATGCTTTTTTTATAAAGCTTAGCACAGGCAGAAACCGTTGCAACTTTGTCGTCCAACATTAGTTCCAAGGCCTTCTCCTTTGTAATCACACTCAAGCTTTCATAGTCTGACTGTTTAAGATGATAAGAACTATAATCATCATACTTTGAAGTTGCTTTGACCTTTGTTGAAATCAAGTCTGCTTGATGTATTTCTTGTATTTTTACTATTAATTCAAGCGTGTAGTCTTCAAGGTAATCATCTGGATCTAAAAAGAAAATCCAATCTGAGTTGGCTTTTGTAACTCCAAAGTTACGCGCATCAGATAAGCCTCCATTTTCCTTGTGAAAAACATGGATATTTTCATATTCTCGGGCGTAATCTTCACACAATCGAGGAGAATCATCTGTTGAACCGTCATTAACGAGGATTACTTCAAAATTTTGATAGGTTTGTTCCAGCAGGCTATCTATCGCATAGTGCAAATAGTCGGCAATATTATATACCGGAACAACGATGCTAATAAACATCCTAAACCCCTCTCTCTTTTTCTTTCTTTTTAGAGTATTTCTTCAAAATTGGATTAAGTATTAAGGCCATTGCAAACTTGGTCTTATAGTTCAAATAAGACAATCTGTCAATTTTTTTCGTAGGAATATAGTCATATGCACTTTTCTCAATTTTGCTATATAGTTCTTTCAAGAGTGTTTCGGAATCAGTAACCATCCAAGACAAATCAACCTGCAAACTGATGAGATAATCTAAGGTTTCAGAAACTACTCGGTTTAAAACGGGATCACTTTCAATTTTTGTAAAATAATCTAGAATTGAATTTGTAACAGTCAAATGGTGACGGACATTACGCTTCATACTCTCAATATTCATACTTTGCTCTGGTCTACCTATGTAGTATTGATAAATATCATAATTCCAATAACTGAAACTATGAACATACTCCAAAGGAAAAAGCGTGTATTGAATATCAACATAAAATGTTTTTTCACTTAAACGAATCTTGTTTTCCGACAAGATTGATGTCTTATAAGTAACCGAGTGCATCGGGATGCGAACATCCGGAATTCCCATGTATTTTTTGCCAATTTCATACTTGTCTACGAAGTCATTTCGTACTGTAGTATTATTGTAGACATGCTGCTCTGTAAAGTCTGTAATCACCATATCCACATCAACAGTTTCAAGAGTATCTAAAAGCTTTTCAAATTCTGATGGAATAACCCAGTCATCCCCATCAATTACTTTAAAAAATTTTCCCTTTGCTTCTTGAATACCGCGATTGATAGTTGAACCATGACCACCATTTTCTTTTGTAATGACACGGCCATCCAGCAACGAATCTTGGGCTAATATTTCTTCTGCTACTTTAGCAGTATCGTCTGTACTTCCATCGTTAACAACCAGTACTTCAAATTTATTTTTATAATCTGATTGCACTTGTTGGAAAGACTCCAGCCCTTTTGAAACGTAGTCCTGAATATTATAACTAGGCATTACAATTGTTAACAAACAATCCTTCATCTTATCTCCTAAATCGTCTCAATTAGTTCAATCCACTGCTTGAGAATTTTATCTTTATCGAATTTATCCATATTTTCTTTTGCGTGTTCTGAGAAAGACTGTCTCAAAACTTCATCTCCCATCAGTTCAAGCAATTTTTGGCTCAACTTATCCGTATCATAACACTCAACCAAATAGCCATTAACTCCATCTTCAACAATTTCGTTCGGTCCTGTCGGACAACTAAAGCTAACTATAGGAAGATTGTATTGTTGTGCTTCCAGCAGAACTAGAGGTAAACCTTCATAGCGAGAAGTCATGACATAAATCCCTTTATCTCCATAAATCAAATCCTGATTTTTTTCGAGTCCTTTTATGACTAACTTATCCTGTAAATCATTTTCGTTGATTAAATTTCTGATTTTGTCCACTTCGTCTTGATTTCCGGAACCGTAGATTTCCCAAGTCCAGTCAAACCTTTTCGCTAACACTTTTTTCGCGACTTGAACAAGATAATCATATCCTTTTTGATAGTCAAAACGGCCAACCGTCACAATTTTAGTTGATTTTTTATTATAGGATACATCTGAAAGAGCAGCCTCTTTCCAATTATAGATGTAGCAAATTCTTTCATCAGAAACACCGTATTTTTTTATATAATTTTCACGGTCTTCTTGAGTAAGGGTCACGAGTTTATCAGCAAATTTCGCTCCAATATATCTTTGTATCTTCTTAACTTTAGTATCAATATCTACTATAGAATTTGTATGGTCGCAGGAAACAAATTTTGTTCTCAAACCAATTGTGCTTGCTACACCAACTGTATTCATACTCATTCCGATTCCAAAAACAATATCAATGTTCTCTTCTTTCAGATAGTTTCTCAATAACTTGACCGCTTCGAGAAAATTTTTACTCATTGATATTTTCTTTGATGATAAATTTTGATATCGAACCGATTGTTTCAGCGAGAAGAAATTGTTTTCTGTAGAAATCATCGAGAGAAGATGAACTTCATACATAGTTGATAACTCATTTGCAAGACTGGTTGCTACTTTCAGTCCTCCATCTGTTCTATCAATACTCCATTTCACTAAAGCGATTTTTTTCATCTTTAAACTACACTTCCCCTTCATTTTCACCCAGTGAGATAATCTCGTAGTGGTGAAGAGCCCTTTTATCTTCTGGTGGCAATTGCATATAATCCGCTCCGTAAATGGCTGTTAGATATTCTTTGTATTTGTAAGGACAACAAAGTTTAAGATCTTCAAACTGTAATAGGACTGGTTCTCCAAAGTAATCACTCGGTACTATCTCTCTTAATTTGTAAGCTCCCGTAAAATTTCCTGCGTAAGCTTCATCAAACGAATATTTTTTTATCGTTTGCAAATATTTTTTCTGTGCCCAGGTAAAGGAAATAATCTTCTCAATACTAACAGCATTCGCAAAAGCAATAATTATCTTTTCAATGAATGGTCGATTTTCTTTTTTCTGATTCACCAAACTATTGAATTGCGAGAGTTGAACCATCATCCTTGCATACAAGTATCTTAAAGAATGAATTTTTTTCTTTAAAGCATTAGAAGGCATACCATCTAGCGGGAAAATGTCTATCCACAAACTTTCTACCAATTCTTCTTTACTATAATTCATGATGATTTTTGTAGAATCATCTCGAATCACAGAGAAAGCCTTTTTATAGTTTAATGTATCTTCGCTTAAAAACTTGTAGTTTTCTGGCAAGACATTTGAAGCTATTTTTTTAAACTTTTCGTAATCCTCTCTCGGCATACCGATATCGATGTCATCATCCCAAGGTATGAATCCTTTATGACGTACCGCTCCTAGCAAGGTTCCACCTAGAGCATAGTAGGTTAGGTTATTTTCTTCGCAAATATTAATAAACTCTTTCAAAATAGATAAAATCTTATCTTGAATGATTTTGATATCCGACATACTTTCCTCCTATATATAAATCGAAATAAAACCGTCTTACCAGTCTATGCTCTTTTAAGTTCTCGTTAAATACTTCTTACCATTTCACTATACGTTTTTTCAAATGAATATTATTTTAACTGTTCATCACCTTCATCAGAGAACTGATAATCTGGGTAGATTAAAGTGCCTACCAAGATCCAAAAAATATTGTTATGAAGATAGAAATTCAAATCATCAATCATGGAATGAAAACTCATTAATATCAAAATCAGAGCAAGAACCCACTGGCGTTTCTTAATTACTTTAGACAAAGTCAAAGTTAGGACTGAGAGCATCAATCCCAGGATGAGTAAGCCAAATCTTTGTAAAACTTGAACATACAAATTGTCTACATACAGATAATAGGTCTGATAGTCCCTAACTCCTTCAACAGTCAGACCATTTCCATTCCATTCAACCTGTCGTCTAAAGAATCCATAACCATACAGGTTTAAAGATTTGTTTGCCAAGTATATACGACCACCTAACATACGGTTTACTTTAAAAAGAAGGTCATTGATAAAAGAATGACTTGAATTGAGATAGATAACAGAGACCCAAAAACTTATAACTGCATTAACGATAAAGGTCAGTTTAAAAACTTTAAACACATGTCCTAGTTTAGAGAATAGTTCAGGGAACCACTTTATTAGCAAACTGCTTAGCAAAAGTACACAGGAACTATAAAATGTTAAACGAGAATCCGTTTTACCATATAACCAATAAACAGAAAGAGCTAACAGCAGCCATTGCCAATATTGGATTTTATTTTGCTTCAAATAAAACACAATAGCGACTATATTCATTAGTAAAATAGAAGGGTAGAGAGCATATCTAAAACCTAGGTAGCTCCGTACTCGAGAACCAGAAATTTCAAGATAATTCGTTATTATTCCTAATTTTGCGCTGATGATAACAAACAACAACAAGCACATACTAACGACTAAAGAAGTTTGTGCTACCTTCTTAAAAGGAACATCTCGTAAAGCGTAAATAAATAATATACTTACAGAAAGTTCTGAACTGAGAGCTGTCATTTTCCCTACGATAAAATAAATTAAAATTGTTGCAAACAATCCAATGAGAGCTCTATAATCATATTTTCTCTTGAAAGACTCTTTTAGGAGCAAAAGAAAGATTGAAAAAGCTATCGCTAATTTATAAACTGTTCCAGGCAGATATCGAGCATAAAAAGTTACATTTAATATCGAAACCGTTAAAAATATTCCTAAAGCAACAAGAGCTAGAAGCTCTGGCAAAGATTTTATTTTTACTACTAATTTCATCCTTATTCTTTTATCCCTATCTAAAAACTCTGTCCATATTTTTTCCCGAAGAATTTTGCTTGTAGGAAGGATTTTCCTTTTTGAATCAAGTCAATTTTCTCCATATAGATAAACGGTATCTCTTTTACCCGCAAATCTTGTTTTGCCAACCAAACATTGAACAAGCGTTCACTGATACGACCAAACAATCTAGCATCAAAAGCAGAATAGTCTGTAATATCCAATCTCTTATAGAGCTCATCAATAATCGGGAACAACCATTCACAGTAGGCTGCTACATTTTCTTTGGACATGATAAACATATTGAACATATAGCCACTGCGTTGTTTCATGACCTGATCAAAAGCATCGATATAGTCCGGTCTCAACTCGCTAACAATCTGGCGTGTTACGTCTAAATGATTGGCATCATGCGTATGTGCATAGTGTGAGTATAGCGTTTCAATGTAGTATTTCCGTTTTTTTGGAACGATTACATCACTTTCAGCCAACAAATCTTGCAGTTCTGATTTAGACAGGATAATATCATTCATATCAATCGTTTCACTATATGAGTGACGTTTTGCCGTGAAATAGCGACGATAGTGTACCAAACCAAGATAGTCACATTCTAAATTTTTCCACGCCCAATAAAGTCCAGTTAATTCGCAATAATAGGGGTTCAAACTTGAAATATTGTCTCCTTCATTATCACATTGGTATCCTAACTTTTCTTTTCCTTCACTACCAACATGGATAGGTAGGTAAAGATCAGTATCAGCAGGCATGGTAAATTGCTTGTGTGTTGCCACGATAATTTTATAATTCTTTGTCATTTTAACCCCCTTCATTTAGATTGAACTGTTTGCGCTAAAAAAGAAACCAAACACTAGCATCCTAGTTTCACAGAGTTCACCTAAGAAACTAGTTGACTCTTTTGCCATGCCTCTATTAGACTACTCAGATCATATAACTCTGGAAGCATATTTCACCATTTTAAAATGGTAAAACACCCTTTCCAAATTCTAAAACATGACTACCAGTATTTGATTTCGTATCATTTTCATTTTGAACTCATCAACAGATTATAAAATCCTAAAAAACTTATCTGTTCTTTAATGAGCCCCTTTTCCTAGCAAAACTTGCTTAATGGTTAATAAAAATATCTTTACATCCAATTTGAAAGATTGATTTCTAGGATAATATAATTCCATCTCGCAACGTTCAGGATAATAGACTTCACTTCTCCCAGAAACTTGCCACATACCTGTTATCCCTGGCTTCACTGAAAGCAGAAGTTTCTGTTCCTCTTCGGAATATTCTTCTAACTCCTTATCAAGGATTGGCCTAGGTCCTATAAAGCTCATCTCACCTCGCAAAACATTTATAAACTGAGGAAATTCATCAATACTCGTTTTTCTAATGAAATTCCCAATAATCGTTAAGCGTGGATCTTCGTTAGGAGGCAATTTGTAGCTATTGTCAATATATTTTTGATGTAACTCTTTATTGGCCAAGAGAATTTCTTCAGCATTTTCAACCATTGAACGAAACTTAATAATTTTAAATTTTTTCCCATTCAAACCTACTCGATACTGAGTAAAGAAAATGCTACCCTTATATCCTTTAGCTTTATATATGATGAAAATAATCAAGGAAGCTGGAAAGGCTAATACAACAGTTCCAACCAATCCAATAAAAAAGTCTGCAAGTTGCTTAAAACTTTTGTATAAGACTTCACTAATCTCCACTTAAACTTAACCTACTTTTCATATAATCTTCTTTTTAATATTTACTTTTTCTTATTTTTTCCCATAGGAACCATAGTTCCCGTATGATCCGTAAGAACCATATTTTTCAAGCTGAATATTAAATTTATTCAGAATAACTCCTAAGAATGGTGTTCCTGTTTGCTCTAACTGGTCTTTAGCTTTTTGAACTTCTCTCCGTTTTGTTGCAGAAGCTTCAGTTACCAGGATAGAGGCGTCGCATTTTTGTACAATAATCGCTGCATCAATGACAACTCCGATAGGGGCCGTATCCACAATGATATAGTCAAAGTATTTGCGTAAAGTCTCAATCATTGCTTCAAATTTGTCACTTTGAAGCAGGGCAGTCGGGTTTGGTGAAACAGCCCCTGATTGAATGACAAACAAGTTTTCTACGCTTGTTTCACACAACCCATGAGATAGATCTTTGGTTCCTGATAAGTAGTCTGTCAAACCTGTAATTCTTTCTCGAGACTTAAAGACACCTGACATTACCGAATTTCGAATATCGGCATCAATAAGGAGTGTCTTATAGCCTGCACGCGCGAAAGCCCAAGCTATATTGGTTGAAGTGGTTGATTTCCCTTCTCCAGGTCGAACTGAAGAAATAGCAATCACTTTGAGACCATCTCCACTCAACTGGATATTGGTCCGTAATGCGTTATAATACTCCTCAGCTTTTTTTACAGAGTTTAATCGTTGTTCTGATAATTCTAACTTTGCCATGTTTACTCCCTTACTTTAATTTCTCTAGATTTGGAATAACTCCCAAAAGTGAGAGATGCATTACTTCTTCAATATCCTCTGGACGTTTCACTCGATCATCCATTAATTCAACTAAAAGCACGATAACCGTGACGAATCCTACACCTGCTATAGTGGCCATCATTGTATTGCGACGAATGTTTGGTGAAGATGGTGATGTCGCTGGTCTTGCTTCCTCAAGTGTGGTTACATCCGACACTCTTGTTACAGAAATGATTTTCTGAGCAGCTACTTCTCTAAGTGCATTGGCGATACGACTCGCTTCCTCAGGTTTCCCATCTCGAACTGAGATTGATACGATACGCGTATCTGCAGGAACTGTTACTGAGACTTTTCTCCCAAGAGTTTTGGCATCCATCGTTAAGCTTTGATCAGCCACCACTTTTTCAAGAACATCCTGAGAAAGAATGATCTCACGGTAGTCTTTTACCAAGTATGAGCCCGCCTGCAAGTCTTGGTTCGTCAAACCTGGCTTATCCCCCTGGTTACGATTGACAACGTAGATGCGAGTGGTACTAGCGTACTGTGGCTTAATCACAAACGAGCTATAAGCGAAAGCTGTCACGCCTGCTACTAGTGCAACTAAGGTGATGACAAATTTTCGTTTCCAAAGCACTTTTACTAATTGCAGTACATCAATTTCAAATTTATCTTGTTCTTTCATCATTTCTCCTAAATAAGTTGATCATTTATAATGTTTGATGGGTTTGTTTCAAAAAGTTCACGAGCTTTTTCTGCTCCATATTTTTTAGCAATGAGTTCATAAGCTTCTCTCATATAAGGTGGACGATTATCCAGGTTATGCATATCGCTAGCCACTACATGGACTAAGTCCTTGTCCAAGAAATACCTAGCACGTTTTTTCATAAACTTGTAGGTGTCACCAAATAGTCGCGGCTTTAAGACACTCGAACTATTAATCTGCATATAGCAACCCATATTGATGAGTTCCCTTACCTTTTTATCATCATTTTCTAAAGCGTGATAACGCTCAATATGAGCAACCACAGGCGTAATCCCTAACATGAGAACTTTTGTCAAGGCGCTATGAATATCTCTGTAGGGAGTATTCATACTAAATTCAATCAAGGCAAAGCGTGTGTCATTAAGCCTTGGAATTAAATCTTTTTCTAACTTTTCCAAAGCATCGCCAGAAAAATAAATCTCAGCCCCATATACTACAGTCAAATCCGGAGCGATTTCTTGAGCCATCTGTTTGACTTCACTAAAATTAGCTGCAATTTTGTCTTCTGGTGTTTCAAACATCCCTTTTCTGCGATGAGAGGTCGAAACAATAGTACGTACCCCTTGTGCGTAAGCTTCCTCAAGGAGAGCCTTGCTCTCAGCTTTATTTTTAGGTCCATCGTCAACATCGAAAACAATATGTGAATGAATATCAATCATCTTAATTTCCTTCCATGGTATCTTTAATGGCCGCCTTAACAGTCTCCAAGCTTGTTGGATCGATTTCCAACATGTAAAGATTGCTATCTGGCATAGCGTAAGACGGAAGATCCATACGACCAGTCCCTTTCAGATCTTGATTGGTTACTGTATATTTCCCTCCGCTTGCCAACTGAGCATTGACAAGACTTACCATTGTTTCTGGTGGCATATTGGTCTGAACTGAATCCTGCAAACCTTGAATAACGCCATCGTAGTTTTTCAAGGCTTCTGCCGAAGTCATCTTTTGAATAATGGCTGTAATGACTTTTTGTTGGTTACGACCGCGATCTCCATCACCATTTGTCAAAGAGTAACGTTCACGGACAAAACCTAAAGCCAATTCTGAATCAAGATGAATATTTCCAACCGGGTAGTGCTTGCCATTTGTATGAGCAGTAAACTCTTGGTCATTATAGACGTCAACACCACCGAGAAGGTCAATCAACTTCAAGAAAGAAGTGAAGTTGAGGCGAGCATAGTAGTTTAAATCGATACCATAAAGATTTTCTAAGGTATGAATAGAAGCATCTACGCCATAGATACCCGCATGCGTCAACTTATCATTTTGGTTATTCCCGCCATCTGCGATAGGAACGTAGGCATCTCGAGGAGTTGTCGTCAAAAGAATCTTTTTGGTATCTTGATTCACTGTCATGATGATATTGACATCTGAGCGCGAAACAGAACTGATAGGACCATAGGTATCAATCCCGCTAACATAAACATTGAAAGAATTTCCTGTCGCAACCTTAGGCGCTTCCACTTTCTTTGTCAAATCCTTGGTATAGATTTTCTTGATCTTTTTAGCATGGTCAGGGTATTCCTGCTCAATCAGATTTTCAAAGACACCGTTTAAGACTATTGCTTTGGTTTCTCCATCTAACAAACTCTTATAGGATGCTAGGTAAGAAGAAGCTTCCTCAACTGTCAATTCCTTGCTTTGAGTTGTTTTAATGTCATCTATCAATTTTTGAATATTCTCAGCATCTGTTCCTGTTGGAGCAGTTACACTAGAAAGTTGAGAAACGTTATTAATCTCACTGTCTGCTAGCACTGCCACACTCATAGAGTAGCTTGAATAATTTGAAGTTGCGTTAAATTGATTGGCGAGCCCTACAAATCGATTGACAGCTACTAATGCTACCGAACTAAATAAGACTGAGACTAGCAGTATTATCAAGGTAAAAATTTTAGCTTTTCGATTTACTATCAGCAACAGAGACAATAACGCGATAAGAACTAAAACCACTGCCAAGATAATATTAAAATAGCTGACCGCTAAAATCTGATATTTAAAAATCAAAAACAATAAAAAAGAAGCTAGAACAGCATAGATTAGCAACAAACTTACATTTAAACTTTGCTGAAATTTACCAGATTGACTTTTTTTTATACGTCTATTTTTCATGGAATACCTCTTCAAAACATTTTAGCTTAATTATATCATAAATTACCTCTCAAGACCATCAACACCAATCAAGAAAGCGCTCACTTTTGGGAAGTGTTTTCGTTTTTTATATTTACTATAGTTTTTGCTGCTTTTTGTGTTTCCAAAATACAACTATAATAAAAAATAGAGCTCTTAAAAAGCTCTATTTTTTATTATTTAACGTGACTTTCGAATTCTTTTTGACTCTTTTCGACTGAGTTTTTACGTTCTTGTTCCCATTTGGCTTTAGCTTCGTCAAATTGAGCAGTTGTTACCACTTCTGTTTGCAATTTCATGTACTTATAGTTACTTCCAGTACCTTTGATTCCGACAAGTGAGTAAGCTCGTGTAAATGGTGTCACACGTGTTACCGAAGCTCCACCACCGTTTGAATTTACAGGGAGCAATAGCGAACTATCAATCAGCCAAGCTTGTGCGTCTGCATAATTTTCATAACGTTTGGCTACGTCTGTATTTTCTGCATCTGCCGCTTTCAATTTTTGAGTATATTGGTTCAATCCGATATTTGTAATCTTATCAGTATCCTTGCTTGGATCAAGTCCTAAAATCTTGAGATAGAATCCATCCTCAGCGTTGAAAGGATTGAGATAAGTCGATGGATCTTGGTAGTCTGCAGACCAACCATCCAAGTTCAAGTCATAGTCATGATCAGCTGTGGTTGGCGCTTGGAATGTCGCATTAGCATAGTCTTCTGTTGAAATTTGAACGACATCAATCACTACATTTTCTGCCCCAAGAGTTGATTCGACAGATTGTTTAAGCGAATGAATCTTCGGAAGCAAGGTTTTGTTAACTTGGTCTACAGGCAAGTCCAAATGAATTGGGAAGGTCACACCTTGTGCTTCTAATTCTTTTTTAGCCTCTGCAAACTGAGCTTGTGCTTTTTCTTTATTGAAGTAGCCGTCTTGAGCATCTTCAAGATTCATATTTGACCACTGTGTACCATAGTTTACCAACTTAGATGAAACTGTCTCACCAAAAGTCTTGTCACCTACTTGCACGAAAGTTGGTGGCACAAGTGTGTTACGAAGAGTGTTTTTAGCTGCTTCTTCTCCATTAGACTGAGCTGAGTAGGCTGTACGGTCAATGGCAAAGTTGATTGCTTGACGGAAATTTTTATTTAAAATCGCAGCTTGGGTAGCTTGTTTTTGCTCATCGCTAGTCTTAGCTGTATGATTGTATGTTTGGCGATTAACGTTAAAATTATAGTACCAAGAAGTCGCATCCTGCAAGCTATAGACGATGTTGTCCTTGTATTTTTCCTTTGTCTTAGCAAAGTTTGAACTATTTGGATAGACACCAGCAGACGAGTAGGCTCCGCTTTCGAAATTACGGATCGTCATATCTTGGTCAGAACCATCAACATAAGCCAACTTAACTCTTTCAATCGTCACTTTTTCTTGGTCATAGTAATGAGGGTTCTTCATGTACTCGAGTGATGATTTTGATGTGAATTCTTTTAACAAATAAGGACCACTGTAGAGAATGCTATCTGGTTTCAATTCCCCAAATTCTTTACCTTTAGAAGTCAAGAACTCTTCATTGACAGGGAACAAGATACTATTGGTAGTCTTAGAGTTCCAGAATGGTTCTGGACGTGTCAAAGTATATTGGACAGTGTAATCATCTACAGCTTTCACACCAACATTTGAAAAGTCAGTATTTGCGCCTGTCACATAATCATCTAATCCCTTGATTGAGTTCTGAATCAAATCGAGAGCTTGACTCTTGTTATCAGCTGCATACTTGATACCTGTGATGAAATCTTGTGCTTTGATTGGGGCATACTCTTCCCCGTCAGCAGTGAACCATTTTGCATCTTGACGAAGTTTATAAGTGTAAGTCAAACCATCCTTTGAAACACTCCAATCTTCTGCAAGAGCAGGAATGAGATTTCCATAATTGTCATTTTCAAGCAAACCATCTACCAAGTTGGTTACAACAGCGGTATTATCACCAGAGTAGTCCAACAGGTAGTTGAAGGTTGTTGGATCGGCACCAAATGTTGACGAGTAGGTTTTAACATCTGATGCTGACTTCCCACACGCTGTCAATAAGACCGCCGCAGCAAGCGTCAACCCCGCTCCAATCAGTCGTTTTTTGAGTTTCATGATTCATTTTCTCCTTAAATGTTAGGTTTTATGACATATAGCTATTCTATCAAATTTTGCCCCAAAAGTAAAGTTATTTAATTATTTGCCCTCTCGTCAGTATATGAAAAAAAGAAAGAAATCCCGCATAAAATCAGAATTTCCTTCATCGTTGTTTAGGATTATTTAACGTGGTTCGCTAACTCTTTTTGATATTTAGCGTTTGTTTCAAGTTTCTCTTTTTGCCATTTCTTAAGAGCTTCTTCGTATTCTTTAGTGGTTACAATATCATTTTGCAACTCTAAACCTTTAAATACAAACGGATCTCCCTTGATACCAACTTGAGAGTAGGCTTTCGAAAATGGTACTGTACGACTAACTGTAGGAGAACCTCCTGAAGATGCTACAGGAATGAGGAGTGAGCCCAAGCCTGTGCTTTAGCATATTTTTCATAGCGTTTGTTAAGGTCGGTTGTTTCTGATGCTGCGTCATCCAAGAGTTTCTTGTACTCATCAAGTCCAACTTGAGCCATGACTTCTGGATCTTTACCTTTTGTGATACCCAAGTGTTTAAGGGCAGAACCCTTCTTAGCATCCAAGATATTTAGATAGGTAGCTGGATCTTGATAGTCTGGTCCCCAACCAGTTCCGTTCAAGTCATAGTCTTTTTGAGAAGGAACCTTAGCTTGAGAAGTAATACTCATTTTCTCATTATCTGTCATTTGAAGCACATCTATGACAACATTTTCAGTTCCAAGCGCTGCTTCGACAGATTGTTTGAGGGAGTTGGTTTGTTGAACAGCAATGACATCTGTCTGTTCAACTGGAATATCCAAATGGATTGGGAAGGTTACACCTTTAGCTTGCAATTCTGATTTTGCTTTTTCAAAGGCAGCTTTTGCTTTTGTTGGATTGTAAATAGTGTCTTTACCATCTGTCAAAGCTACATCTTTCCACTGGTCTCCGTATGTTACCAGTTGCTCTTGAGCCAGTTCTCCGAAGGTCTTTTCACCAACCTGAACATAGTCGTAAGGTACAAGGCTGGTACGAATAATCTTGTCTGCACCTTCTTCACCATTCATCTGAGCAGAGTAAGAATGACGGTCAAGAGCAAAGTTGATTGCCTGGCGGAAGTTTTTGTTGAGAAGCGCTTCTTTTGTAGAAGTCTTTTGAGCTTCATCTGTCTTTGCTGTTTTATTGTAAGACTGACGATTCACGTTGAAAGTAAAGTAATAGCTGGTCGCTTCTTGCGGACTATAGACAATCTTATCCCCATATTCTTGCTTAGTTGAATCAAAGTTTGAACTTGTTGGGAAGAGACGAGCTGTTGTATAGGCTCCTGATGAGAAACTACGAATCAATGATTCTTGGTCAGATCCATCGTAGAAAGTAAGTTTGACGTGGTCAATCTTAACATTGTCTTTATCCCAATAATTTGGATTTTTTTCGTACTCGATCACTGATTTTGAAGTGAAGTTCTTCAAAATATATGGTCCATTATAGAGAATACCTGAAGGTGTTGCTGCACCATAATCTTTACCTTGAGAATTCAGGAATTCTTCATTAACTGGGAGCATAGTCGCTGTTGTTACCTTAGAATTCCAGAAGCTTTCTGGTTGGTTCAAGGTGTATTGAACAGTGTAGTCATCAATTGCTTTAACTCCAACTGTTGAGAAGTCATTGCTTTCACCACTGACATATTCTGCTAAACCTTTGATAGAATCTTGGATCAGACTTAAGCCATCTGACTTACCATCAGCAGCATGCTTCAAACCAGTCACAAAGTCTTGGGCTTTGACCTCGGCGTACTCTTCACCTTCAGAAGTATACCATTTGACACCTTTACGTAGTTTGTAAGTATAAGTCAAACCGTCTTGTGAAACCGACCAGTCTTCAGCAAGAGATGGAATCAAGTTTCCGTATTTGTCATTTTCCAAGAGTCCGTCGACCAAGTTAGCAATGACGTCCGATGTTGAACTTTTACTAGTAACGCTATAGTCCAACGTTGATGGATCGATGGCATATACGTATGAAAATGTTGTAGGAGCATCTGCTTTTTTCTCTGTCTTTCCACAAGCCGCTAAAAGAAGAGTTGCACTCATCGTTATCCCTGCTACTGCGAGCAACTTTTTCGATTTCATCGGTATTCTCCTTTAAAATACTATTTTTCACCATTATACCCTATTTTTTTATAAAAGCAAGGGTTTTCATGCAATTTTTTAGAAAATTCAAAATAATATTTTTTTAAGAAATTTCTACACTTATTTTAGAAAAAAACTCAAGCATCTTGGATACTTGAGTTTTTAAGGTTTAATTGGTCAATTCGACACAGAATGCATCCCAAGGAGCTAGTGTTAGTTGCTCGAGTTTTTCTTGAACCTCGGTGTTAGCAACTAAGATTGATTTGAGAACTCCATCAAAGTGAAATTCTTGTTCTTGACTTGAGAGGTTAACGACTACTAGGAAACGGCGTTTCCCATCCTTGCGAATATAGGAAAAGATTTTCTCAGCTGTTTCTAATAATTCAAAGTCAGCTTGAACCAACCAGCTGTTCTCCTTGCGAAGTTGGACTAGTTTTTGATAGGTATAAAAGATAGAATCTGGATTTGCTAAAGCCTCTTCTACATTTATCTTCGCATAGTTTGGATTAACTCCCAACCAAGGCTTCACATTTGAAAATCCAGCATAATCGCTAGCATCCCATTGCATTGGGGTACGGGCATTGTCTCGCCCTACTGTACGAATACTGTCCATAATTTGCTCGAGTGGAACACCTTGCTCAAGCGCTTCTTTGGCGTAGTTGACAGACTCAATATCTTCAACTTGCTCCAAGCTTTCAAATGGGAAATTGGTCATACCGATTTCTTCACCTTGATAGATATAGGGTGTCCCTCTCATCAAGTGAAGTAAAATCGCAAAAGCCTTGGCTGACTTCTCACGGTATTGGCCTTCATCACCCCAGATAGAAACGATTCGTGGAAGGTCGTGGTTATTCCAAAATAGGGAATTCCAGCCCTCTTCAACTCCTAATTCTGTCTGCCATTTATTGAAAATCTCTTTTAATTTCCCAACATTTAGCTCTTTTTGGTACTGCCACTTAGGTTGTCCTTCCTGATACTGAAGACAGATATGTTCAAACTGGAAGACCATAGACAACTCTTGACCTTCTGGATTCGAATAACGTTTAGCTTCTTCTGGATTTGCTCCCCAAGTTTCCCCTACTGTCAAAAGGTCTTTGCCACCGAAAGTAGCCTGATTCATTTCCTTGAGGTAGGGATGAAGCATGGGACCATTGTTGACAATCTTCTGGTCAGGTATCTTCCCAATCATGTCAATAACGTCCATACGGAATCCACCAATCCCTTTATCAATCCAGAAATTCATCATCTCATAGATTTTATGACGGAGCTCTTCGTTTTCCCAGTTGAGGTCTGGTTGTTTCTTACTGAAAAAGTGTAGATAGTATTGACCCGATTTTTCATCATATTCCCATGCAGAACCACTAAAAGTAGAGGTTAAATCATTGGGTTTATCTCGCCAAATATAGTAGTCACGTTTGGGACTTTGAGGATTTTCACACGCTTCAATAAACCAAGCATGCTCATCGGATGTATGATTGACAACCAAATCCATAATGATTCGAATATCTCTTTTTTTAGCTTCAGCAATCAGCTCGTCCATGTCTTCCATGGTTCCAAAGATAGAAGCAATGTCTTGATAATTGGCAATATCATAACCATTGTCATCCATAGGGCTATCGTAAACTGGCGAAAGCCAAATTGCTGTAATCCCAAGCTTAGCTAAATAATCTAACTTGCTAGTAATTCCAGGCAAATCACCAATTCCATCCCCATTACTATCCTTAAAACTTTTAGGGTAGACTTGATAGACTACGGCATTGTGCCACCATTTTTCTTGCATCTTTTCACCTCATTATTTTAATAATCTATGGTCTATGATAGCGCTTTTCATAATTTTATGCAAGCGTTTGCTTTATCTTTTTTTCTTACTTTTGTGACTCTCTAGTTTCTTATCTTCTATTTTTTTTATATAATAGAAAACAGAGGTAAAAAAATGAAAAAACAAGCTTTTAGTTCTGAAAAATATTTGAATCTGCAACGCGACCATATCTTGGAACGCATCAACCAATTTGACGGCAAACTCTACTTGGAGTTTGGGGGCAAGATGTTGGAGGACTTCCACGCTGCCCGTGTACTTCCTGGATATGAGCCGGATAACAAAATCAAACTCTTGCAAGAGTTGAAAGAACAAGTCGAGGTTGTTATTGCCATTAACGCTAGCAATATCGAGCACTCAAAGGCTCGTGGAGACTTGGGCATTTCATACGACCAAGAAGTGCTACGTTTGATTGATAAATTTAACGAACTTGGTATCTTTGTTGGTTCTGTTGTTATCACACAATACGCCGGTCAACCTGCTGCAGATACCTTCCGTAATCAATTAGCAAAAAATGGGATTGACTCTTATCTCCACTACCCAATCAAGGGTTATCCGACAGATATGGACCATATCATCTCTCCTGAAGGTATGGGGAAAAACGACTATATCAAAACGAGTCGCAATTTAATTGTCGTGACTGCTCCTGGACCTGGTTCAGGTAAGTTGGCAACTTGTATGTCCAACATGTACCACGACCAACTGAATGGTATCAAATCCGGTTATGCTAAGTTTGAAACCTTCCCAGTTTGGAATCTACCTCTCCATCATCCAGTTAACCTGGCTTATGAGGCTGCTACTGCAGACCTTGACGATGTCAATATGATTGACCCATTCCATCTCCAAACTTATGGAGAAACTACAGTCAACTACAACCGTGATATCGAAATTTTCCCTGTTCTCAAACGTATGCTCGAACGTATCTTGGGTGAATCTCCTTATGCATCTCCAACTGACATGGGTGTAAATATGGTTGGTTTTGCAATCACTGATAACGATGCTGCAATTGAAGCATCAAAACAAGAGATTATCCGTCGCTACTACCAAACAGTTCTCGACTTTAAAGCCGAAAAAGTTGCTGAGTCTGCTGTCAAGAAAATCGAACTTCTCATGAATGATCTCGGCATCACGCCAGCTGACCGTAAGGTTGCTGTTGCCGCTCGACAAAAAGCTGAAGAAACAGATGGACCTGCTCTAGCACTTGAGTTACCTTCTGGTGAAATTGTCACTGGTAAGAACTCGGAACTCTTTGGTCCGACAGCTGCTGCCGTGATCAATGCTATCAAGAAGTCAGCGAACATCGATGCCGAAACCAAGTTAATTGAACCAGAAGTGGTAAAACCAATCCAAGGTTTGAAAATCAATCACTTAGGTAGTCGCAATCCACGTCTTCATTCTAACGAAATTCTCATTGCTCTTGCAATTACAGCTATGCAGAATCCGGATGCAGACCGTGCTATGAAAGAACTCGGAAATCTCAAGGGAAGCGAAGCTCATTCTACGATTATCTTAACAGATGAAGACAAGAACGTTCTCCGTAAATTGGGAATTAACGTAACCTTTGATCCATACTACCAATACGATCGTTTATATCGTAAATAGATTGAAGACTCGTAGGAATTTCTTATCAAGCATCACCCCTCTTCGATAGATTTCGAATCTCTCTTAAGGGGTGACTTTCTTTTATGCTAGAATTCTGACAATCTCCAATTATCTTCTTTTCTAATTATTCTAACATTACTTCGGGAGTTTATTAAAAATGAGAGAATTACTCAGCCAAAAAGAGCAAAGGCAATTAAAGATTTTAGAATATTTGTTTGAAAACCCTGATTGGATTTACCTAGATGATTTATCTAAAACCATTGGACACAATGCTCGCATCATTAAAAGTGATATCAAAGAATTACGTGAAATCTTTCCTGATTTTGATATTCGACACTCAACTGCGGGAATTATGATGGTGAATACAAAAAATAATGGCATCGAGCGAATTTACCAATATTTTTTACAGACGTCTGAGTATTTTCAAATTTTAAAAGCATTTTTCCTTTTGGACAGCCCCTTTACCTATGAGCATCTTGCCGAATCTCTGGATATTTCCCTTCCTTCTTTGAGAAAGAAAATTGCGGATATCAATAAGACACTTGATGGAACTTACCGCTTTAAGCTCAAGGTAACCCCAATCTCTATTATTGGAAATGAAAAAGATATTCGATTTTTCTTCTCCCAATTTTTCCACGAAGCTTATAATTTTCTGGACTGGCCATTTGAGGAGGTTAAGGAAGAAAATATAAATGATTTTGTCTCTTTCTTCATCAATTTGGCGAAATTCCCTGCAAAATATCAAAATCTTTACCAAATCAGAACGAAGGCTACAGTCGATTTGCACCGAATGAAGAGAGGATATTTCGTTCAGTTATCAAAACAAAACATTTCCTGGTTAAATCCTATTTTCGACCAACTACCCGATTTTCAACATCAGTTACAAGAATTGGCCCAAGGACTTAACATTGATATCAATCCGGAAAATCTCTATCAAATCTTCAGTCCATTTGCTGAACCTAGCCTCTTCTTCACAGTCGAAGACTTTCTAGCTGCTCGTCAATCTGACGAAAAAGTTAATTTGTCCTATCATGCTGCACGAGACATTCTGGACAACTTAACTCGAAAATTTGGCGTCCAATTTTCAAATACGGATACTTTAATTTGGAACTTGCACAATACTGCCTTACTCGAGCGAAGAGAAATCAACTCCGAATCGATCATTTCACAAAATAAAGACTATACACTTGGAAAGATTAAAAAATTCTTCCCTAATTTTTATGAAGCAACAGTCTTTGAAATGATGCGCTATAAGAATATTATGGGACAAAAGGAGAAGATACCTGCTCTTTCTCACCTGATCTACACCCTGTTTACTCACGCAGAGGGGCTTACAGATCAATTATTTGAACATAAAAAGAAAGTCAAAGTCTTAGTTCTCAGTGAGTATGACTTTGCTCATCCAGAATTCTTAATATCTCTCTACGAATTCCATACTTCAAATAACATCCAGTATGAAACTTGGGATAAAGAAACCCTAAATATCGAAGAAATTAGGCAAAGTGACTATGACGCTATTATCACTAATTTTGATATTAAAGAAATCGATAATAAGCGAATCATGAACATTAGCCGACTATCTATTCTGCAAGTTGTTAACGAACTTAATAAGATTTCTATGCAAGATTTATAATTTTAAAAACCTCCTAGAAAGAATCTAGGAGGTTTTTAGTAATCTATGTTTTTCTACAGAATCATGAACCAAACACATTATTCAAAATCAACAGTCTTATTCTTAATCACAAGCTTAGTATGAGCTGTTATATATTGTCGGTCAAGGGTTGTTGTAACTTCCCCTTCACCATTTATAATATGCCAAGCTCCATCTTTATGAACAACCATAGCAACTTCTTGTTTGTTTTTATCTTCATTCTTAACAGCCAAGGCATAGGCGTCATCGACCCCTTCTAGCAAGAGTTCTTTGTTGCTACTGAGTGTCAGTAGATAATAGGCTCCGTCTCGAACACCAATATCGTATTGTTGATTCACAAATATGGTTTTGTCGTAGCTAGGTCTTGGTTCAGAAGTCCCTGATCCATTTCCAAGAATACTTTTAAAAGTACTTTTTTGTTTTTCTGACTCTGCCTGTTCTTGAGATTTGATAAATTCCTGAACTGCAGCAATCTTTTCACTCTCTTGTTTCTTTGCAGCTCTCATTTGATGAATAATGACAGTCCGAATCAAAAACGAACTTGCTAACAAGAGTCCTATGATAGATGAAATTTTCCCCTTTTTCATTTCCGCTCCAATCTCCTTATACTTCACTATTAACGACTTTTCTATAGTATAACAAGATTTTTATAGGATGACAAGAAATGTTAGCATTTAGTAACAGGACTTCCTTATTCTACCGTTACAGACTTAGCAAGATTCCGTGGTTTGTCCACATCGAGTCCACGGTGTAGGGTTGCAAAGTAAGCGACTAATTGTGTTGGTACGACCATTGAGATTGGTGAGAGGTAAGGGTGTACGGTCGTAAGAACGATATCGTCTGTATCTTTTGCAACATTTTCCTCAGCAATAGTAAGGACCTTAGCACCACGCGCTGCCACTTCTTGGATATTTCCACGAGTGTGGTTAGCAAGAACTGAGTCTGACAAGAGGGCCAAAACAGGTGTCCCATCTTCAATCAAAGCAATGGTTCCATGCTTGAGTTCTCCTGCCGCAAAACCTTCACACTGGATGTAAGAAATCTCTTTGAGTTTGAGACTGGCTTCCATGGCTACATAGTAATCTTGACCACGTCCGATGTAAAAGGCATTGCGAGTTGTTTCAAGAAGGTCACGAACCTTAGCATCAATCAATTCTTTTTCTGAAAGAGTTGATTCGATAGACTGAGCTACGATTGACAATTCGTGAACTAGGTCAAAAGCTTTGGCTTTTTCATTCCCATTTGCTTCACCAACCGCTTTTGCAAGAAAGGCAAGAGCTGCGATTTGCGCCGTATAAGCCTTGGTTGATGCTACAGCAATTTCAGGTCCTGCATGAAGAAGCATGGTATGGTTTGCTTCACGAGAAAGAGTGGATCCTGGGACGTTTGTCACTGTCAAGCTTGGGATTCCCATTTCATTAGCCTTAACCAAAACCTGACGGCTATCAGCTGTTTCACCAGATTGGCTGATAAAGATGAAAAGTGGTTTCTTGCTGAGAAGTGGCATACCATAGCCCCACTCAGAGGAGATACCGAGTTCAACTGGCGTATCTGTCAATTCTTCTAGCATCTTCTTAGAAGCAAATCCTGCATGGTAAGATGTTCCAGCTGCAAGGATGTAGATACGGTCTGCATCTTGAACAGCCTTGATGATAGCTGGGTCTACCACTACTTGGCCAGCCTCATCTGTGTAAGTTTGGATCAACTTACGCATCACAGTTGGTTGCTCATCGATTTCCTTGAGCATGTAGTAAGGATAAGTTCCCTTACCGATATCAGACAAGTCAAGTTCAGCAGTGTAGCTAGCACGCTCACGACGATTGCCATCATAGTCTTGAACTTCAACGCTATCAGCTTTCACGATTACCAACTCTTGATCATGGATTTCCATGTATTGGTTAGTTTCACGAATCATAGCCATGGCGTCTGAGCAGACCATGTTATAGCCTTCTCCAAGGCCAATCAAGAGAGGTGATTTATTCTTGGCCACATAGATGACATCTGGATTTTCAGAGTCGATCAAGGCAAAAGCATAAGAACCACGGATGATATGAAGAGCTTTTTTGAAGGCTTCAAGTACTGACAAGCCGTCTTCTTCTGCAAATTTTCCAATCAAGTGAACGGCGATTTCTGTATCCGTTTGTCCCTTGAAGTTGTGTCCTGAAAGGTATTCTTCCTTAATTTCAAGATAATTTTCGATCACCCCATTGTGGACCAAGACAAAACGTCCTGTCTCAGAGAGATGTGGGTGAGCATTATCTTCTGTTGGTTTCCCATGAGTGGCCCAACGAGTATGTCCGATACCAGTTGTTCCCTCAACCCCAGCTGTCTTAGCAGACAATTCTGCGATACGTCCAACAGCCTTGACTAAATGGCTCTCAGCACCACCTAGAACAAAAATCCCCGCAGAATCATAACCACGGTATTCGAGTTTTTCAAGTCCTTGAATCAAAATGTCAGTTGCATTTGTGTTTCCAACAACACCAACAATTCCACACATAGTATATACGACACAGACCAGCTGTGCTTTCTCCTTAAAATTGGTATAGTCTGATTTTCTGTTTTTAGAATCAGCGAAAACAGTATATACTTGTTTCTTTTACTTGTCAAGAATAAAAATTGGTATAGTTCAATTGCTTTTAAACAGCAAACAAAAAACCATTCAAGAAACAGCTCTTGAACGGCTGAAAATTATAGTTGTTTTCAGTGTTATTATTGCAACAAATATATCTAAGATAAGAATTTTTACTAATGATTTCGCCCCAGTCCAAGATAGGTATAGGTTCGAGTACGTGGACAATCTTTTTCCATCTTCACTCTAAAATAAAACCGATGTTCCCTACCGTCCTTGGCATTTTCCTTGTTCAAGACAAAGTAGTCCTTTTGGTTCATAGCCATGGTTCGTAGAATGTCGTCAATCAAGAAAGTCAAGGGTACATTCATGGCAGAGTATTTTTGGAAATCTTCCTCAAAACGAATATAGTCATCTGAAAAATAATCCATCTGCAATTTGTTTTCATATAACTCTTTTCTAGTCATCAACTTCCTCCTGACAAAGTTGAATTGCGAGAATATCATCTAGCCTGATTAATCGATAGCCTTCATCCGTTCTAACCGAGATTTCTTGAGGAGATAATTCTCTTACTTCACCCAATATCGTGTTTTTATGTTTTTGCTCCTTGACCACAAAAGAGCCTTTTAGTCGCCCAACGTAGAGCTGGGAAAGTAGCAACAACTTCTCGACTGAATTCAAATCTGTCGATAAATCCACACGATTTTTTTCTGCACTGAGTGAACTCGTATACTCCGATAGAAAAAAGCCCATCCACTTCTGCATGCCTGGATCTTGATAGTCCCTCGCAGATTGAAAGGGCAAATAAGAGCGATCAATCATTTTAGTCCATCTAATCCTCCAGCAGAGTGCCCTCCGATCAGCTTACTTCTGGCAATACTTCTCGATGAATCCTCTAAGGCAGTCGCCTTCAAAAGGGAAGTAAAGCCGAATTGTTCTCGAATGGAATCAATGGCTGTCTGGAGCCTTTCTTCTTTTTCTACTTTATCAACATCATCAAAAAGGGAAATCAAAGCAAAGGATTCGTCCACAAATCCTGAATAACTAACGGCAACACTTCTGACGGCTCCAGAAGTATATTTGCTATGGAATAATTTCAGTACATAACTGACTAAAAGACTGGTATTATTGGTCGGCTCCACCTTCATCTGGGTATGGATGGAGCGTTTTTGTTCCTGCTTAGAAAACCCAAGATGAATAGACACAACTGTCGTCTTCTTTCTGGCCCGTCGAAGCCTGATAGCCACCTGCTCAGCCATCTCTCGAAGGATAATTTCGATGTCTCGCTGCTTGACATAATCTCTCGGTAAAATTTGCGAATTACCTAAGCCGTGAGATTTGGCTTTATAGGGCTTGTGAACATTACTCTCATCAATTCCATTGGCATGAAACCACAAGCGAAGGCCAGCTTGGCCAAGTTCCTTCTTCAGGACATCAGGATTGCTATTGGCTAATTCCTTAATCGAATAGATTTCCAAGCTATTCAAACGCTTCTCCATCCGATGCCCAATCCCCCAAAAGTCGGTCATTTTTGGAATGGACCAGACCTTATTTCCCACGTCCTGGTAAGACCAATTGGCTCGCATAGTCGGTGTGTGCTTGGCTTCATTATCCAAGGCCAACTTAGCAAGCAGGGGATTGGCATTCGACATACCGACTGTCGAGTAAATCCCGGTCTGTCGCCAGATATCCCTCTGGATACGAGCCGAAAGCATGTCCAGCTTATCTTTACGAGAAATCTGCTGATCTGGGACAAAATAATTGAGCGAACTGGTTAGATCAATAAAGCCTTCATCAATTGAATAAGGATAAATATCATCTGGACTTCCATAATTCTGGAAAATGCGCTGAATTTCCATGTTGACTGCGATATACTTATCCATCCGAGGAGGGACAATCACGGTCACCCGAGCCCAGTCTTCGATAAATTTCACATAGGCTGGGTCTATCCGTAAACCTTGTTTCTTGGCATTGTAGTAGGAAAATTTACGCGTCTTGATATCAAAGGGGAGGTCATAGGCACGCCCTACATTTGCTTTCCCAAAGACCTTTTTAAACATAGGTGAGGAGGCAAGAATAAGCCCAACAGAATTATCCGCCCGACTCATGACACAAAGGGAGGTTTTGAGGGGATGGAGCCCTCTTCCTACACACTCAACGCTAGCATAAAAGGACTTCATATCGACAAAGGCAATATCACTTTTGGGCTCTCTGGAATAATCAAAGTAGCCCATAGGCTATCCCTCCATGGGTACGAAATTGCCCACGATAATACCCACAATCCGCGGATCTTCTTCGTAAGAAATGTGAATATCCTTATATTTAGGATTGATGGAAACCAAACGTAAGCCATCTTCTTCTCGGTAGACCCGTTTGATATAGGTCTGATTGTTGCAGACCACTGCATAGACAGCACCGTCATAATCAAATCCGGTCTCCCGAATCAGAGCTACTGAACCATTTTGATATTTGGGTTCCATGGAATCTCCAGAGACCCATGAAGCAAAATCGTGAGCTAGTTCCTCATTAAAGTAAACCGTATCAAAGTTTCGATCATCATAAACCGAAGCACCAATCCCAGCTGACATGCGTTCATAGACATGATACTCGAAAAGTTTTTCTGAAATAGCAGTCACCTTCTTGGCTTGTTCTTCTTGAGCCAAGTCGCGAGCATAGACTATCACCTTTTCTTTTCCTTTATTGGAAAGGCTATTATAGAGACGGACAATCTCGATTTGAGTAAAATAGCCTTTTGGTACTTTTAAAATCTCTTCTAACTGTTTAACTTTTTCTTTAGAAGGCTCCTTGACTCCACGCTCCCAAGCCGAATAAGCCTGAAAACTAATCCCAAGCTTCTCTGCAATCTCTTTCTGTGTTAATTTTAGCTCTTTTCTCCGAGCCTTAAGTTTTTCTGGTTGGTACATGATTTACCTCCTAGCCTGATGTTTTCATCGTAAGTTGACTTTATTTTTAAAATTCAACCATTTTGGTTTAGTTTTATTATATAAAAAAAGTAGACGAATGTCTACTAGAAATGTTGAGTTTTGGCAAACGACTGGTAATGATGATGCTATAGATTCCTTATCTCAAATACTGCCGTATGAATCCACTCGTTATGCATTTGAAAGTCATTTTCTATGATTTTACTAAAGGTGAAACCATTTTTTAAAAGCACTCTCTGAGAGGCCTGATTGTCCCTCGCCGTCCCTGCGATAATCTTATGTAAACCATAAGTAGTAAAGGCCTTTTCTAAAACGAGTTTAACCGCTTCACTTGCATAACCTAAATTAGTAACATTTTCTCCGATCCTATATCCAAGTTCTGCTGTTTTTCGATCATCCTCTAAGACACTTAAATTGATTCTTCCGACCATAGTACCTTGTGCATCTCTAATAAGATGCATGTAGACATCATGATTCTCTTGTTCCCTTAACAATTCCCTTGTAATTTCTTTAAAGCCTTCTGAATCAAAATAGGTAGCTGGTCTAGGAGGTAAATTCCGCTCAAAATACTCCCGATTTTCTTTTTCAAAAGAATAAACATCTATGCTATTTTCTTCAGACATCAGCTCTAAACTTATCATTGTAAACCACCTCCTATCATTCTATAAATTCAAATGTACTCATGTTCACACAAAGTGACATTTACAGAATTTACAGAGATATCTTAATTTATTCATATCGTATCTACATTATAACACAACATACTATGAAGAAAAATAATACCCGTCAAGGTCCTCATAAATTCCAACATCTTGCTAAACAGGCTGGAACGCCTATGGAAGCTATTTTTGAAGCATACTTGATTAACCTTCATAAAATGATCACAACTCACAAATAAAGAAGAAAACCACCCCAAATTTGATGAGATGGTTAATCATTTAGTCTACTTTATAAAAAACTTGTTCTGAGCTAGTTGGAGCAGCTTGACCAGCAGTAAGTCTGTTTTTACTTAAGTCAGAATCTAACCCATCTATAATAAGTCCAGCAGGGTAAACACTCATTCCATACCCTGTAAAACCAGATCTAACACTGAATTCAATAGTTCCATGGTTACCCATGCTCACTTTCTCAATGTTCCCACTGTTTACTAATCCATTTTTATCAAATGTAAACTCTTGGCCAAGTCCATTTCTCCACGTTCCAACTAGAGTAGAGAAATCTCCATTTAGAATGGCTTGCTCATCTATTTTTTGTGATTTAGCATTCGTTTGCTCTTCTTGTGTCGAGAGTTTTTCCTCAGTAGTCGTAACACTATCTTGAGTAGTCGTTGAACTAGTGGTTGTTGTACTAGTCGCTGTCGTACTAGTAGTAGAAACCTGTTCTGTTGTAGCATTTACTGCTTCTACATCTTGCTTCTTATGATTAAAGAAGAACACAAAACTTATCAGTACTATAGCAATTAAGCAACTTAACAGAATCAAAATCCAATTGATGCCTTTTCCTATTTTCATTTATAACTCCTTTATATTATTCGTATTTAATTATATCATACTAAACTCATACTAGGAAGAAATTGTATAAGACAAAGACTAGTGGTGTGATTTTTGGGGGTGAACTCTATTGAGGATTAAAAAAGAACACCCCGAAAGGTGCTCTTTGTAAGTATAGTCATTCTTTCGAAGAACGTTTACTAAATTGTGATGCTTTACGAACTTTTTTCAATCCTAGCTTGAAAAGTCTGACTTTTAGGACAGCTCAAAAGCGCTTGATAGGAAACGTCCGAAGAGTTTCTGCCGATTTTGATTTCAAGAAATAGGAATAGATGTATCTATGATAGTGCAATTTCTTAACACAAAACTTTCAATCCTATCCTCTTCCTTCTTATCCTAATAAAGTTTGTAATATTGGAATAACAACGATAAATAGAACCGTACTTAGAGTCACCACATTCGTAGAGAATTCCACATCTCCTTTTCCCTGACTAGCAAGGATTGGGAGAACAGCTAAAGCTGGTGTAGCGGACTGAATCATAAAGGTCTTAAATTCTACTGTCGCCATATTTGGTGCAAAGAACTTCAATACAAGAAGCATGATTAGAGGAGCTAGGATAAAGCGTCCAACTAAAGTGACAATTGTATCTTTATCAAAAGTAATAGTTTTCAAGCCTGCCTTTGCAAGAACGATACCAATATAAATCAGAGATAGGGGAGTGACGATATTTCCAACATAGGTTAAGGTATTCGTTGCGAAATCTGGAATAGAGATTCGAAGAATCAAAAATAGTAGAGCCACAAGAAAACCTACAAGCGGAGCTGGTAGCAATTTCTTCCAGTCAAATTTACTTGTCTTCTTGCTTTGACCCGATTTACTGTCACTCGTCATCAAATACACGCCCAATGTCCAGGTGGAAATCGTGTTGGTGATATAGTAAATTAAGAAATAAGGAAGAGCCTGATCCCCAAAAAGAGCAACGTTTAAAGGTAAACCAATAAAAATAGTGTTGGCATTCACAAAGGTATTAATCATGGTTCCTCGCCGTCCTGAACGAACCTTGAAAACCACAACTGCAATATAAGCTACGATATAGCCCAAGATAAAGGCCACAAATGTATAAAGGAGACCTCCAGAAAGACTGATTAGTTTATCTAGTGTTAGGTATTTCATCACCGACACAAAGATTGACGCTGGCAAGGCTACATTCATGATCAAACGAGATAGGTTAGGTCCAAAGGCATCTCCAAACCATCCCTTCACCTGAAGAATATACCCCAAAACAATAATAGCGATAATCGGAATGATACTCGTAATCGAGGTTAAAAAGAGTGACATAGGTATCCTTTCTAAATTACTTAAGTCCACAGCCCATACAAATCTGTCGCTAGCAAAGGATAGACAGCAACAATGAATTATTTATACTCTGGATACCACTTCAAATCACGAACTGCTTTGGCCATATCTGTTTCCTTAGCACGCGCAAGACCTTGCTCTTGTGCTTTTTTAGCGACTGCTTCTGCTACTTTAATAGAAACATCTGCTACATACTTGAATGGTGGCAAGACAGGAGCTCCTGGTTGGCCTGGATTGACAATACCACTCAATGAATGAGCCGCTGCTCCAATCATTTCATCAGTCAAAAGACTTGCTTCAGAAGCCAGCATACCTAGACCAAGACCTGGGTAAATCAAGGCATTATTGGCTTGACCAATCACGTAGTCGACACCTTTATAAGAAACCGTATCAGCAGGAATTCCTGTTGCGACAAAAGCCTTGCCATCTGACCATTCAATCAAATCTTTGGCACTAGCTTCTGCTAGTTTGGTTGGATTTGACAAAGGGAAGATCATCGGACGCTCTGTATTTTCACACATAGCCTCTACTATTTCTTTAGTGAAGGTATTAGACTGAGTCGAAGTTCCTACAAGAATGGTTGGCTTCACAGTCTTCACTACTTCAAGCAGATCAGTCAACTTGTCTGCATTACTAAAGTCAGCACGTTTCTTAGCAAACGGTTTTTGTTCAGGGGTTAGGTCATCCATGTCATCAAAGAGAAGACCTTGTTTATCAACCATAAAGAAACGTTTATAGGCTTCTTCTTCAGAAAGACCTTCACTCACCATTTCACGAAGAACACGAGAGGCAATTCCTGCACCCGCAGTACCACCACCATAGCAGAGATAAACTTGATCTGTTAATTTTTCACCACTAATATCCAGTGAACCAAAGATACCACCTAAGGTAACGATTCCTGTACCTTGAATATCATCATTAAAAGTTGGAATTTGTTTCCGGTATTTTTCAAGAATATTGGCAGCATTCGAGCGGCCGAAGTCTTCCCAGTGAAGGTAGAGTTTAGGAAAGAGACGTTCTGCTGTTTGAACAAATTGGTCAATGAAGTCGTAGTAACGATCTCCGCGAACCCGTTCGTGACGATTTCCTAAGTAATTAGGATTGTTACGAAGTTCTTCACGGTTAGTCCCTGCATCAATAACTAAAGGAAGAACCATAGAAGGATCGATTCCAGCAGCACCCGTGTAGACCATCAATTTCCCAACAGAAATATCGACACCATTTGTTCCCCAGTCCCCGATTCCAAGGATTCCTTCTGCATCTGTTACAACAATGAGACGAATCCCGCGATTCCCAGCAGCATTTTTCAAAGTGGCTTCAATATTTTCAGGATGATTGATATCAAGATATCCCGCATATTGGGGATCTACAAAGAGGTCACTATAGCCTTCAATGGTATCTGCAATGGTTGGATCGTATATAATTGGATTGAATTCCTCCAAATGTTGAGAAAAGAGGTAATAGAAAAGAGTTCGGTTGGTGTTAAAAATTTCCATTAGGAAAAGACGCTTTTCCAAATCATTGGCTTTTGTTTGCATTTGTGCATAAGTTTGCGCCGCTTGCTCTTCAATCGTTTGAACATACGGTGGCAGTAAACCAATAAGACCTAGTTCCTTTCGCTCCTCTAAGGTAAAGGCAGTACCTTTATTGAGGAAAGGGTTGTTTAAAATATCATGTGCAGTCATAGTGCAACCTCCTTTTTACTTCTATTATAACACTTAAAATGAATTGTTTGGAAAACTTTGTTGTCTAAAAAATACAATCATGTACGCATATGTTATAATGAGTCTACGAAGACAATTTTCTAATAAGCTCTTTATACTTAAAACACTATTGTTAATGGCACTTTAGGTTGTTATATTTTATAAAGTTCTGAACTCATAAAACTCTCGATGATCACTCTTTACTAAAAGTTTCGAGTAAAAGAAACTAATCATACAAATTGGCAATCCGAATTAAAATAAATATTATATAAGTTCGTTATACAATACTTTGTATTTTTTAAGATGTTTTTTTGTCATGCAAAACTTGTATTCTATTTATATGACGAATAAAAACTATTTACAACAATATATTTCCAAAAAAGTGAAATATTTTCGAACACAGAAAAAAATGAGCCAGGAAGAACTTTCGGAACAAGCGGGGCTCGGGCTTAAGTATATCAATCAACTTGAAAACCAAAATGTGAATCTGACCATTCACAGTCTTGAAAAAGTGATTGTCGCCCTAGAGATGACCCCAGAGGAATTTTTCAATTTTGATAGCCTTGAATCAACCTCTGATAAGACCGACAATCTTTCACTCAAAAGAATCAACATGAAGATTAAACAGCTTCCTATTGATAAACGAGAAAAGATGTTGGTCATTTTTGAAAGTATCTTAGATAATCTTTGAGATTCCTGACTCACTTACATTTTAACCAGCGAATACTCGTATAGTCAAATTGTAGGATACGGATAAAATTTATTTATCTGGTGATTTCCACTTATGTTTCTCCAATTAATGAAAGTGAGCCCATATGAATTTAAAAGATCTACAATATTTTTATGACCTCTGCCAGCTTCAATCCTATACGGAAGTAGCAAAACTACATAAAGTCAGCCAACCATCTATTTCTTATGCCATCAAGCGCTTAGAGGAATCTTTTAATTGCAAATTGATTCACCATGATCCTTCACATCGTTCCTTTAAATTAACTCCTCAAGGTCAAATCCTTCTAAAGCATACAGAAAAGATCTTATCTGAGGTTATTTCTACTCGCAAAGAAATTAATCGCTCCTTGGCACAATACTCTACTGTAGGATTCCCTCCTATTATCATTCAGTATCTCTTTGCTGCCTTAAACGAAAAAGATAAATTCGATTTTTTAAAAAAAGTACGCCCTATCCGCGGTGGCTCCGTAGAGTTATTAAATCTTCTCCTCAAGGGAGACCTTGATGCAAGCCTACTCGGCTTGATTGAACCACTCAATCATCCTTCAATAGAGACACATGAACTCTTTCATAAAGAACTGTATGTCGTTTTATCAAAGAACCATCCTCTTGCTGCTGCTCCTTCCCTCACTTTTGAAGATTTAGTAGATCAATCCTTTATACTTTTAGACGAACACTTTGTTCACCTGAAAGCTTTTGAAATACTTAATCAAAAGCATCAAAACAAGGCAGAAATATTCTTCAAGAGTGACGACATTGTCATCATTAAAGAACTTTTAAAGAAAGGGATTGGCCTTAGTTTACTGGCTGATATCGCACTTTCTGATGAAGATGATGACTTAATAAAAATCCCTCTAATACCGGAGGACCAGATAACATTTACAGTTTATTATGCTTATCTCAAATCAGCTACACTGTCATCAGAAGTAGAAGCCTTATTTAATCTCATTAAATCATATGAATAGAAAAAAACTCTAACTATCAACTACCTGATAGCTAGAGTTTTTTTACATTATAGGTATTAGACTAAAGCACGAAGAAATAGGATATAATCGCCGAATTTTTCATTTACCCGATACCCTTCAAGGAGATTTCTAATTATAAATCTACAAGATATCAATAAAAAAGAACACCCCGAAAGGTGCTCTTTGTAAGTATAGTAATTCTTTCGAAGAACGTTTTGAGTGCAGTGGTTGCCATCCAATCAAACATCGCTTCGCTTGTTTTCTTGGGGCAACTGTGCATAGCATATCTCTATGCGACTAAAGTCGCTAGAGCTATCCTAATTGAGCACCACCAATTCTCATAAAAAAAAACACCTTGCAATATGCAAAGTGTTTTCGTTTGTATTCTGCTGTCCAGCAACGAATTAACGTTTAGAGAACTGGCTAGCTTTACGATCTTTCTTAAGACCTGGTTTGAACGACTTTTGTTTGACTAAATTTCAAAAGTCTTTAATATCAAGCATTTCTACGCTTTTCTGAAAGCGTTATTTCAATTAATCTCAACTAATTTCATCTGAATGGTGTGAATTTTACCCCAAAATTACAAAGAATTGAGCTGATAAATACTAAAAGTTCACACCATTGGTTAAATTATTTTTTGTTACGTACGTTTTTCTTAGATGATAGACCTCCTAATTTATTTCTTATAGCATTTGAGCAAACCTCCGTTAGAGGTTCTCCTATTGCCTCCTTGTAATTAAATCCCAATAATTGCATAGTCTTTAAAGTATCCTTATTAAGTAAAGCAACTAATTGTTTCATTGAATCTTCTTTCCCATCTTCAACACTAGTAAATGAAGATAGCAGAGAAATAACCTGTTCTAAAGTGTTGTGCAAATACTCAATATCTTTATCATCAATATGTACTTTTTCATATTCTTCTTTATATGCCTGAGCAATTCTGATTGCCTGTTCTCGTTCCGAAAGTAACTCATTTACAATTTCATCATAAGTATTTCGTAATTTATCAGCATTACGTTCTTCCTTTAATGATTGAATTTTACTATTCACTAGTGTTGTTGTTCCTTTAAATGTTAGAGTTCCCAACTCAATCCCTGCTTTTACTAACGCTTCTGTAATATATGCCTCCATGCTACACCCCTGCTATTTCTTTTTATGATAAAATTATTTTATCATAAATTCATACTTTAATAACAGTCTCTATCCTTTAGGTGAAAATACCGATTTTATGGTATAATAAGGATAACTCTATACAAGGAGGTGTGCCATGACTCTTGATGTAAATAAAGAAGAATTAACAATTTTAGGGATTCCCTTTGATAACTTTTCAGATTTTGATACTGTCTGGTATGCCATTGGGTCATCAATGATTGAAAATTATGAACCTACTGTTCAAGATGTGATTGATTTAAAAACTTATGTTATCAACAGACGAAAGGAATTGAATATTGGTTAAAAATCAATACGAAGGCTATGAGTACATTGACCCCAATCACCAATATACCTATCCAAATTCTACAGTCTTAATCAACAAACAAAATATTACAAATATTGAAGAAGCCTACCGGAATGAGCATTTATTCGTTACTAGAAGGCTTGCAGACTTGCGCTTGAAAACCATAGAAGTCTACTCCATTAGTGATATTTTAGCCATTCATAAATATTTATTTCAAGATGTCTATGCTTGGGCGGGACAATATCGCAAGGTGAATATCTCAAAAAGCGGGAATCCCTTTATGCCAATACAATCTTTCAGTACTGCCCAAGACTATATCAACCATCTTATTCATACCTATTATCAAACTGCTAATTCAAAAAATAAAATTATTAAACAATTAGCAAAAATTCTTGATAATCTTAATTATTTCCATCCCTTTCGAGAAGGGAATGGACGAACTCAACGAGAAGTTATTCGTTCCTTAGCACTATCAAAAGGTTATTCTGCACAAATACGTGTGGAGCAAGATGACGAGGTTTACAATCTTTATATGGACGGAACAGTCTATGGAGATTTAGGAAAGTTAGAAGAACTACTTGGTAAAATACTGGAAAAATTGTAAATTAGTCTACAAAAATACTTCTATATTTTTAAATATCCTAAATATCACAGAAAATTATAACTTACCAAGGTTTAAATCATAATAGATAGACAAAAAGCTTCTGAAATCTAACATTTCAGAAGCTTTTTTCTTGTCATAAAATGGCTGCAACTATTATTATTCAATACATATTATCTCTATTTATTAAAATAATTAATGATTAAGTAGTGGTCCACTAAGATGAAATTCAAAATTTGTAACATCAACTAAACCAACAACTTTGTCACTTTGATATAATTCCATCAAAAATTGTGCCATCTCTTCACTTGTGTGATATTTAGCAAAATGCTCATCATAATTGTATTCTTTCGAATCTGTAGCAACTTGACCGAATTCCGTTTTTGTGGCAGCTGGAGCTAAAACCTTAGCTTTTAATTGATGTTGATTTGCCTCTAGTTCCAATGCCAAGCCTTCTGTAAAAGCACTGACATAAAATTTACTTGCACAGTATGTAACTGCATTTGGAACCATCATGTATCCGCCTCTAGATGATAAGTTAATCAATTGAGCGCCTTTACAATCTTTATAATCTCTCACATATAGAGTTGATAGAATTGTTAAAGCTTCAATGTTTAGATGGATTAATGTTATTATCTTTTCTAAATCTTGATATTCAACCTTATCATAATTTCCAAAACCTGCATTATTTATTAGAGTAGTAATGTGATATTTTTTCAAGCTTTCATAAAGTTCAAAAACATTACTGGACTTCGATAAATCAACAACTTTAATAACAACATCTAAATCCGGATAATGGTTCAAAATCTCTTGCTTCAATTTGTCTAGTCGTTCTTGACGCCGAGCAATTAAAATAAGATTCATTCCTAATTTTGCAAATTGTCTTGCTGTCTCCGCTCCTATACCAGCACTGGCTCCAGTAATACAAGTATAATTCTTCGTTTGTTCCAAACTATTTTCTCCTTTACAGATTGCTATTTGCATTTTTTATAAGAGTCGCTGCTCCCATTCCGCCACCGATACACAGAGAAGCGATTCCATAATTTCCTTTATTTTCAATCAACTCATAAATTAGAGTAGTCAGTATTCTGCTTCCTGAAGCTCCAACTGGATGCCCTAAAGCAATGGCACCACCCTTAGGATTAACCTTATCCATATCATTGATTCCCAATTGTCTTATGCAAGCTATTGATTGTGCAGCAAATGCTTCATTCAATTCAAAGATATCAATATCAGTTATATCCATTTTTTGCTGAGTCAACAATTTCTTTACAGCAATTTCTGGTCCCATTCCCATTAATCGAGGTTCTAAACCTACTAACGAAGAATCTATCCATTCTGCTAAAGGAGTTAATTTGTAATCATAAAGAATTTTTTCTGAAACTAGCATAAGGATAGAAGCACCATCATTTATGCTTGACGAGTTTCCAGCTGTGACTACTCCTGACTCTTTAAAAGCACTTTTTAGTTTTGCTAATTTTTCAATACTTGTATCAGAGCGAATATTTTCATCAGTTACAATTAGATTCCTTCCTTTTCTATTATCTACTATAATATCAACAATTTCTTTTTTGAAGCCTCCATATTCTGTTGTATAAGTCGCCTTCTGATGACTTTCAACAGCATATTTATCCATTTCTCCCCTTGTAATAGAATATTTAGATGAAATGTTTTCTGCTGTCATTCCCATGTGATAATTTCCAATAGAATCAATAAGAGAATCTTTGAGCATGGAATCAATTAAAATACCATCTCCCATTTTGTATCCTACTCTTGCTTTATCTAGTAAGTATGGAGCATTAGACATACTCTCCATTCCTCCAACTAAAACAACTTCCGCTTGTCCTGACATAATAAGAGAAGCACCTAAATTAACACTTGACAAGCCTGAACCACACACATCATTAATGGTAATTGCTGGTATGGATTCTGGAAGTCCTGCTAAACGACTTGCTGTTCTAGCTGGATTTTGTCCTTGACCTGCCTGCAATACATTCCCTATCAATATTTGGTCAATTTTTTCTTTAGGTAATTTAGATTGTTTAAGTACTGCCGATATAACTTTTGCTCCTAGTTCTGAAGCTGAAAAAGTTGATAGGCTTCCTCCAAATTTACCTATAGGCGTCCTTTTAGCACCTACAATAAATATTCTTTTCATATTTGCCACTTCTTTTCTATTTGTAGAAACAAAATTACAAACCTGAGTACACACCATTGTCAACATTTATTGAAGTTCCTGTTATTATATTATTCTTTTCATCTGCTAAATATAATACAGCTCGTGCAACATCTTCTGGTTGAACTAATTTTAAGTGTGGGTCTGTCAGAAATTGTAACTCTTTTTTCCCAGAAGCTAAAATTTGATTAATTGTTTCTTTCCAAAGTAAAGATTGAACCGCTCCAGGATTTACTGCATTAACGGTAATATTTGTTTCTGCTAGCTCAAGCGATAAAGCTTTAGTAAAAGATAGCAATGCGGCATTAATCACTGAACCTACTATAAAAAACGGACTTGGCTGTTTCCCAAAGGTACCTACGATATTAATAATTCTACCATTATTTGCATTCTTCATGAGGGGAATAACTTCTCGAGATACCCTAATATATCCTAGTAGCTTTAAATTAATATTTTCTATCCAGTTAATATCTGATATTTCTCGGATTCCTCCTAATGGACCAGCCCCCGCACTATTAATCAATAATTCTATTGTATTGTACTTATTTTTTATAATTTGAAAGGTACTTTCTATATCCAACAAATTTTTTAGATTAACAGAATATACTTCAATATTCTCTGGTGAATGATTTTGTAAATTTTTCAATTTTGATAAATTTTGAGCAAAGGCAATAACTTTATAGTTATTTGAGATTAACGATTCTACAATCTTATATCCGATGCTTCCTGTAGCACCTGTTACAATCGCAATTTTTTTATTCATTATTCTACCTTTTCATATTCAAAAGTTTGTAATCCTTGCTCACCACTTTTAATATGGTCATGACCCGCTTCTTTAATAATTTGTTTGTATTCATCAGTCAAAAAACTAGCTCTGTACTCATCAGGATTCCCTTCAAATTCAGTAACAAATAGTACTCCTGGCACAGTAGAGAAAACTGAATGAAAAGCTAGAAAAGAAGTAACTTTATCATTTCTTTTTACAAATTCAAAGATACGGCGCTTCCTCCATTCTAAATAAGAATCAATGTCGGATAATGGAACTTCAATTGAACGAAGTTGCATATATTTTGTTTTTGGAATAAGCTGTTTACGTCTAATCACATCCTCTACTAATCCGACAATAGACTGATGGAAATCACTTTGCATGTATTTTGCTTGAGCTTTAACAAAATGTTTAAATTCATCACTTTCTACAAATTGTTGGATAACTGAAAAATTCGTTACTTCATATAAAACAACTAAAGAATTTTTTGTTAATCCTTTATATAAAACAGAATTCTCAAAGAATTTTGACACTTTACTATTTGTCCATATTTTAGCTGCTTCATCTAGTTTTCCCTCTTCTACTTCCCACTCCATTACTGCAAGATAAGGGGCTTTCATAATTTTTAAATTCATGGTTATTTCCTCCTTATGTTTTATACCAATAAATCTATTTGACTTCTCGACTTTTATTTAAGAATTCTGGATTTCTTCCACTGATTCCATTTTGAAACCAATTTTCAGGGGTAATTTCTCTAATATAAATGACAATATTATCGCCAGATATTTTATACTTTGTCGCAAAATATTGTGTTAATTGATTAACTAAGCTAGTTTTATCTCCAAGTGATAATCCTGTCCACGTATCAATTGAGATAGTCACAAGTTCCTCTAAATCCATATTAGAATTAGGAGAGGAGTAATAGTCATCTGTCGTAACAGAGATACGTCTACTCAAAATTCCAAACTTAGAATTAGCAGGTGATACACCACCTCTAGAAATTTCATTATCTCCTACAATTGATATATGTACTTGAATTTTATCAGGAAGTACATTCCATTTTTCTATAACAGAATCTGTAGTAACTTTTATGATTTCTTGTTTTTCAATAGATGAAAATTTTTTATTTGAAATAATAGTTAGTAACGGCATTTTCTCCTCCTTATAGCAGATTTTGTAAGGCTTTTAGCACTCCATTATCATCATTACTTAACGTAATGTAATCAGCAATTTCCTTTAACTCTTCACATGAGTTTCCCATTGCAATACCTATACCCGAATTTCTTAACATTTCAACATCATTATAACTATCACCAAAAGATATAATATCCTCTTTTGATATATTTAAAATCTTAGCAAGTTGAAAGACACCTCCTCCTTTTGATGTATTTTTAGGAAGAATTTGTAATAGCCAAAAATTTTTATCTGGAATTAAAACATATGAAAAATTTTTAAATCTATTCTTAATTTGTTTTAAAATGCTATCTAGTTCACTTTTTTTTGAAAGAAATAACAATGAAATTACATTTTCTTTCATGGTTGATAAATCCACTTGTTTTATTTCAATTCCCAAGTGCTTGGCATATATTTTAGATGTCGAGGTGATTTTATCAGTTATAACTTCATTAGTTAAATTCAAATGTAGAGGTATTTGAAATTGTTTATGTAAATTAATAGAAAATTGAACAATTTCACTTGGAACATAATTTTCATAGTAACAATTTCCATTCTCTAAGTTTGAAATTACAGCACCATTATGTGAAATAACTACTTTAGAAATATTGAGCATTTTTAATGGATTGTAAACTGCAAGAGGCATTCTACCAGTCGCAAAAACTATTACTAAATTACCAAAGTTTTCACTATTTATAAAGTTAATTAACTCTATCGGTAGTTTACCATCTGAATCTAGACTTGTTCCATCCATATCTAAAGCAAGAAGTTTAAAATCAGATAATCTCTTTTTTAGACTCAATAATTGGCCAATTTTCTTGTTCTGCAATATTGTAAGCTCCTTCCTTTAGTAGTTTTCGTTTATTTCTATAAGCTTCTTTTGTTCTAAAAGCATAGGCTCCAAGGTAACCTTTTGCAACAAGTTTATCTTCTTGGTATACACCAAAAACGGTATACATAGCTCCTCCATCGGCTCTGTTAATAGGGATAATATGAACGATGAATGGGATAAATGTTTCAATGTATTGGAAATATTCAATCTTCAAATTAGTTAAGGCTAAAGATGAATCATACTTAAGATTATTAATATGAAATGCAGCTAGCATTCCTTGCCGAATAATCTCAAATAATTTTATGCCATCAACATGGTCAGACATATGGTCACTATCTAATTCTTTCCAATCCGAGTACGCTCTGAATGCAATGCTTTTACCAAAAGTTTCATATTCTGACAGAAGAACATTTTCTTGATTTTCCTTATGAGCCAGTTCTTTAGGCAAATAGGTTCCGTTATTAGATAATTTATATTGAATATCTGTGGGCAATTTAACCATATCAATCAAGTCATACGCCTCTTGAGGTGATAAATAATCCCACTCAAAATCATTTTGAATAGCCAATAATTGTTCTGGAGTTAGAACTTTCCCGTCTTTTTCAACTTCCTCGATTAAAGAACCATAAATCGATAGAATTTTCGCCAACTCATTACTATTGCTATATAAAATAATGTTCTCAGACGGATTGCCTAAATTAGTTAATTTAAATTTCATTAATTTTATCCCTTTCATTAAATACTTCTTTTGCCACATCAACAGCATTTAAAACTTTTGGAAAACCGACATATGGGATACATTGGATAAATGTTTCAAGAATTTCTTCCTGACTTAGACCAACATTCAAAGCTCCATTAATATGAACTTTAAGTTGAGGTTCTGTTCCACCTTGTGACAGCAAACTTGTAATAGTAATCATTTCTCGCTGTTTTAGGTTAAGTGACTTACGATTATAAATTTCGCCAAAAGCAAATTCTAAAATATAATTTCCAATATCCCCTGCCACTCCATCAAGGGCTTTTATGACTTCATCACCAACTTCACCATCTATAGTCTTCAGATATTTCAAACCAATTTTTCGTCTTTCTTCCACTTCCATATGGTATTACCTCCTCTCCTAGCTTTATATCAAATTCCTTTGATGCTATGTATTTTACATAGTAAAGTGCACTTTATGTCAAGAGAAAACTGAAATTTTTTTTTGATTTTTTTAAAAATTATGCTAAAATAATTAAAAAAAAAGGAGGGGAAATATTATGGCTCACTATTCTATTGGAGAATTTGCTGAAAAAACTGGACTTTCTATCCCCACACTTCGATACTATGAGCAAGAAAAATTGATTTACTCACACAGAGAAGAAAATAATCGTAGATACTATGATGACTCTGATATAGCGTGGACTCAATTCATTATTAGATTAAAAAAGACGGGAATGTCTATTAAAAATATGCAAGAATACGCTGACCTAAGATATAAAGGAGACTCCACAATTCCTCAACGACTTAGACTACTATTTTTTCAACTTGATGAACTTCATAAGCAACAAACTGAAATTAACCAACATATTGATTTTCTTGAAAAGAAAATTAAAACTTATTTAGGTATTAATCCTAATTAGCACCATTATTATTTTCTTTATCCAAAAAAGGGATTGAAATTTTATTTTCAATCCCTTTTTATTATGCTATTTACTCTTATTTTCCTAAAAATTAATACAAATCAGCAAAAATAGAATTATTCATACTTATTTTTTTCATTTCCATTTTTAAGGTATTATCACTCACATCAGTCTTTACATTTTAATCTTCTTTAATTTAGTCATATAAATTAAAGAAGATTATTTAATTTACTCTCGTTTTCTAACAATAACTGTAGAGGTGATTTTTCACGGGCAATTTCATCACCATTCTCTGCTACAACGTATTTACCATTACCAATACTAGTCAATGGTTCCCCATCTTTATTAAGTATTGGTTTACCTTGAGTTAAATAAATCAGTTTGTCAATTATGGCTAACTCATCATCACTCATATACTGCAATCTAGATAATGCACTAGGTTCAAAAGCAAGTTCGTAGTTACTTTCAATATCATCTTTATCTTCTGCCTCAACTAGCTTACCACTAGGAATATGTTTATAAAGCTGATGGTCGGTTTTGGGAGATATGATAGGGACTCTCTTTAATAGAAATGCTAAATTATTAATCGTATCACTAGTATAACCTTCTATACTATTATATTTTTCTATTTGATGAGCTAACTCATCAAAAGATTTAACTGCTTGTATGATATTATTAGCCTTTTCTGTGTATTCATCTGTTTTAAGAACAGCTTTTTCCAGTTCAATATCTTGACTTGTCCCAAAAAGTTGTACTGGTGTTGCTTTAAAAAAGTCCGCAATTTTATCTAAGGTCGCAAAAGTTGGATAGCTTTTGCTTTTTTCGTAATCAGAAATCGATTGTTTTCCAATATTTAGTTTTTCCGCCAATTCTGTCTGACTGATCCCTTTTTCCTTACGAAGTCGAGAAAGATTAAAAGCGAAATTATGAATCATATAAGTCATAGGTAGCTCCTTTGTTTTGGTTGTTATTTATTTTAACAATTTAAAACTTATTTTTCAACAAAATACTTGACATATAATAAAAAGGATATATAATATAGATATAAATAGTAAAAATAAGTTTTAAATACATAAAATAAATTTAAGTTAAAGGAGAATACATGACTAATTACTTTGACTATCATCAAACAATAAAACAAGTTTCAGGTTTAAATTCAGTCTCTACGCTAAAAAAATGGCGTTTAAAGATTGAACGCTTAACAGGACATACCTTTGAAGAAAGCCGAGTACGAACAGGCAAACGTTCTTACAGTAAGGTTACTCTCTTTACTGATAGTGACATTGAGCAGTTGCAACAGATTGCCTATTTAAAAGGCAGTCTGGGACTAGAGAAAGCCATTCTCAAAGTCTATCCGCCAACCCGTGCCTCACCTGTTCCCTTGACTAAACAAGTACAGGGACTAGCTGTTCAAGTGTCTCAACTGAACAATCAGGTTGAGGGACTAACCAGAGATAATCAAGTTCTAACCTTGCGCCAAACCGCACTGGAAAAGCGCATAGAGGTCTTAGAACACCCTAAGAAGCGAACACTCTTTGGCAAGTGAGCACGGTACAGCACCAACGCTGTGGGCGAGTGGTCAACACGGTAGCCCACAAGGCGGTAGGGGCTCGAAACGGGCGAGACTTGCCATTAAAATAAGTGCCCCACTACTAATAGGGGGTACGAACGTACACGAAAGTAGGGCTAACCCCTTGAGACGTCTGGGGTTAAAGCCAATCAGTTGATGTTTTCGCTGAAATCCCTTGGGAGAGTAAGGTTCAAAGCTAATTCTGCGTACGTTTAGAAAAGATAACTACTTAAAAAAACACAAAGGAGAATACGATGACAAACTTAACACTAACTGACACAACACTTAAACTTGGCGAATTGAACCTTGATAAAAGTCAATTCATGCTTCCTAAAAAAGTAGTGGTACTTTCTGCTCGTATGAGTTATAAGTATCAAGAGATAAATGGCGAACAAGTCCGAACAGACGAACCATCCAAACTAGTTTGTAGCGTTCAAGATGCGGATAAAATCAAAGTGTTAAAAGAAATGAACATTGCCATTGAGGAACTCAAAGCGATTACGCTTGAAATTCATGACAACCTCGACAAAATTACAAAACTAGCAGAAAATGACGGGTTGCTTGATAAGACCGTTGAACTCGTCAATCCTCAAGTCCGTCTCATGTGGAACATGACTCGTAGTAACTGGTCTGGCGTAAAACTAGTGGCAAACGACCTTAAAATCTTTGGTAATTAAACATGGACAACAGCGTGAGGATTGACTACTTCGCTGTCACTGTTAAAGATGTTCCACCAGAGGAAGTTTTGGAAGAAATACTGCTCATTCCCCAAGATAAGTTTGCGCTTAATGCTTGGGGAATAAACAAGTATCAACGCCATTATGCTTGTTCAGACATCAAGGTTTACTTTAACCAAGTCTTAGATAACATGGGGGTCTATCTGGAACTTAAAGGAAAAGGTTGTCGTCAATATGAGGAATTTATGGCAGGTAACGTTAATAACTGGGTAGCTCTGGTCACACGCCTGTACCGCTATCAGGTCAACTTTACCCGAATAGATATAGCTAATGACATCTACGATAAAGCATTATCCGTTCAAACCCTCTATGCCTATTGTAAACGGGGCTTGTGTATCACGAGAGCACAATATATGGACTATCACGAGCGGTCAATTCTTGAAACGGGCGAACGAGTTGGTGAGACGGTCACCATAGGCGCACGAGGAAGTCAACAATGGTGTGTTTATAACAAACTCATGGAACAAAAAGGAAAAGGTAAAATCACTGATGAGACCCATTCTTGGGTCAGAGCAGAGCTACGTTGTTGGCAAGGCAAAGCTAATATCATTGCTCAACAAATATTCCTTAAAAAACCTTTAACAGCCATTTACTTTGAAGCTATCAACGGACACTACCGCTTTGTCAGACCTAATGACAAGGACACCAATAAGCGCAGAAGACAGCCGGTCAAATGGTGGCTTGATTACCTCCAGACGGAAACCAAAACACGCTTGAGTATTGAACGTACCAAGCCAACGCTTAGACAATCAGAACAATGGACGGAAAAACAGGTCTCAAAGACTTTAGCCAAACTCTATGTGGCTAAATATGAAGCAACCACACTTGAAAGAGCAGACCAATTTCTCCAAGACCTCTTAAAGTTGGGATTATCGAAATTTACTAACAGCGATGAAAAGGAGATTGACCAATATGTCCGTGAACACCAGAGCTCCGACACTTGGGGCATACAAAAAGACGACTTGCCGTAAACAAATCGCCTTAGAAATAATAACCGCTAACATTATATCATGAAAGGACAGAAAAGACTATGCAAGTGATTTTACCAGACGAACAAATCCATCAGTTACAACTGTTAATTAGCCAGCTTATAGAAAACGAAATAAAAAATAAATTGGATAGTAACAACATTGAAAGTCCCTTCTTGAACAAACAACAAACTTGTAAGTATCTAGGAATTGCCAATAATACGCTTGATTCTTGGATAAAAAAGGGATTACCAGTTATTCGCATTGGAAAAACTGTCCGCTTTGATAGAGCCGAACTTAATCACTGGTTACAAAATCAGTAGCATTCTAACCGTGGTCTGATATAATGAAGCCACGGTATTTTTCTAGCTCAATTCAAAAAAGGAGAATACTATGTCAATTACAAAAACTAAAAACGGAACTTATCGCTTACGTATCTATGTCCCAGAAGAAGTCAAATCCTCATTGGGAATTAATAAAAAAGTGATTGAAAAACGTTTCAAATTAAGGAGTGAGGCTAAAAAATACGAACTTGAATTACAAAACAAGATTGATAAAATTTTAAGCGGAGAATCAACCTCATTGGAAACAAATGGCTCAATCCTCTTTTCCGATTTTTATCACAATGTTTGGTGGGAATCCTATAAAGCAGGTCAAACAACATCTACCACAAAACCACCTTCACAAGCTACTATTGACGGTACCGAAATTGCCTTTAGAAAACATATCCTACCCTTGCTTGGTAATTATTCCATTGATTTTCTCAATCAAAATAAACAGGTTATCTTGAACCTTTTGACACAAAAGGCAGAAGAATATGCAAACTTTAAAGTCATTAGAAGTTACGTTAATTCTATTTTTGATTGGGCTGAGGAATTGGAATATATCGAAACTAATCGCCTCTCTAAAACAATTAGCCGTATTAAGGCAACTAAAAAAATTAAACTACAAGAGAGTAAAAATGATGAAGATTTATATCTGTCACAATCAGAACTTCAAGCATGGTTCACCGCTTTTGAAGAAGATTTAGAAAACGACAAGCTCCTATTCAAAGATTATGTGTTATTCTATACAACTTTTTTCTTAGGAGATAGGAAATCCGAAAGTTACGCTTTGCAATGGAAACACATTAACCTAAAGAAACAAGAAATTCAGTTAGTGAAAGCCTTGGACAAGTATAAAAATCCAAAATCAACTAAGGGAAATAAAAGGACAACTTTCCATATTCCTATTGAACTAACTGATTTACTCTGTGCTTGGAAAAAACAACAAAAATTGGAATTGGCAAAATTCAATATTATCCAATCTGATGAACAGTATGTTTTTACTTATATTGATACAAAAGGGAATGTTAATAGTCCCTTACACGCTGATTATCTTAATAATAAGATGAAGTCAGTCGAACGCCGTCATAAGGAACTAACACACGCTACACCTCATAAATTACGTCATACGGGTGCAACTCTTGCCAAACAATTTGGCACATCACTAGAGGACATTTCGGAAGCTTTAACGCATAGCGATACTCTCACAACTAAGACCTATGTCAACACTTCAAATGTCATACCAATGGCTGTTGGTGAAATTGCCTACCGTAACCTTAAAAAGTAATGGTGTGAATTTGGTGTGAAAAGTGGTGTGAATTTTGCTAAAAAAACATCAAAAAACACCCCATGGTGTGAACCATGAAGTGTTGATAAATGCTGTATTGTAGCCGTTTCTTAACGTTTAGAGAACTGGCTAGCTTTACGAGCTTTCTTAAGACCTGGTTTCTTACGCTCAACTTTACGTGAGTCACGTGTAAGAAGTCCTGCGCGTTTCAATGAATCGCGGAAGTCTGGGTCTACTTGAAGAAGGGCACGAGCGATACCGTGACGGATAGCTCCTGCTTGACCAGCGTAACCACCACCTACAACGTTAACGAAAACGTCGTATGAACCTACAGTTGAAGTAACTGCGAATGGTTGGTTGATTACAAGACGAAGGTCAGCGTGTGGGATGTACTCTTCAACATCTTTTTTGTTAACAGTGATTTTACCAGTTCCTGGAACAAGGCGAACGCGTGCAACAGCGTTTTTACGACGTCCAGTACCTGCATATTGTGCTTGTGACATACTTTATTGTTCCTTTCCTTAGATAAGTCCTGAAATATCAAGAACTTCTGGTTGTTGTGCAGCGTGAGTGTGCTCAGCTCCAACGAATACTTTCAATTTCATACCTTGAGCGCGGCCAAGAGTATTGTGTGGAAGCATACCTTTAACTGATTTCTCGATCAAACGAACTGCATTTTTAGAACGAAGTTCACCAGCAGAGATTGATTTCAATCCACCTGGGTGGTTTGAGTGAGTGTAGTAGATCTTATCAGTTGCTTTTTTACCAGTCAATTTAACTTTTTCAGCATTGATAACGATTACGAAGTCACCTGTATCAGTGTGTGGTGTGAATGTTGGTTTGTTTTTTCCGCGAAGTACGCTAGCAACAACTGCTGAAAGGCGTCCAAGAGGTACATCAGTTGCGTCAACAACGTACCATTTGCGTTCTACTTGGCCTGGTTTAGCCATGAATGTAGTTTTGTTCATGATTTCTCCTATATGAATGTCGTTTTTGTTTACAGGGCGGATGTTCCGGTCCGCAGGGTATTTGAAAGGTTCCGGGGCCTTACAAATGGGGTAAACAATACCGCCTACTATTGTATCAAAATTCTCAGATAAAAGTCAAGCGGTTGGGAAAATATTTTTTATTTCTGCCAGATTTTCAATCTTCTTTCTGCCTTCTCCTGAGTGATGACTTGAAAACCTTTAGAGAAGAGGAAAATAGCACAAGTCAAAAATAGAGTGACAATGATGTAATTAACCACAAGACCATGGTCTCCCACCAATGGTGGTTTTGTCATAAAACCGTAATCTCCACCCGTCAATAAATTGATTATAAAAATCAAACCATTGAGTAAAGAGGTCAGTATAAGAATACCTTTGAAATCCAAGAGACGAGCATTGTAGTTGTTTAAAAGATAAATCAAGGAATTTCCAAGAAGGGCTAGATGTCCGAAAATAAAGGACAGAATTACAATGTGCGGGAAAGAGTACGCGTCGGGGATTGGATAAACAAAGGCTGCAATCGTCCCGAAGGTTCCAAGCAAAGCAAAATATTGTTTGGTTTTTGAAACACCTGGAAGCAAGAGAACTACAAACATGGCTAATCGGCAATGATAAAAAGGCAAGCTTTCTGACAGCGGGAATTGATTGATCCAATACCAGCTGTAAAGCGAGATTAACTGTATTGCCTGTATAATCTGGAAGAATCGTTGACAAACCTTACTATCACGATAGCGATAAGCAAGATAAATTGTCAAAAACAGTAAGGCAAATGTGCTTGCGTACCAAGTAAATCCAAATTGGGGTGGCTCCGTCGGATGGGTGGTAAATAAAGCATCCCAAATATTCATATAACTTTCCTCATTTTCATATAAGCAGGCCTCTTACTTATCTCCATAGAGCCTAGCTTACATTTATTTCTTATAGTTTTGTGTTCAAAAGAAGCTGATCCTTCGAGACAAATTAACTCTTAAAAATTTTTCCTTAGATAGAAGACCATTAGTCTTCTTGCAAACTTTCTACTAGCTTAGCTAGGTTCATAGAGTTGGAACCTTTAAGTAGAATTTGGTCATTTGCACCAAGACTCTCCTTGACCTGCTTAAGCATGGCTTCAAACTGGTCTTCATCAGCTGTTTTCTTAAAGTAATAAACATGACCGATTGGGAACATTTGACTGGCTAATTGAGCTAGGTCAGCGATATCTTCACCGTAGAAAATAACGGTATCAAGTACATCAGGTGATAGGCTCAAAATCATTTGATTATGGAGTTGAACAGACTGGTCTCCAAGTTCTTTCATATCCGCCAGAACTGCGATTTTCTTACCACCTTCATTAGCTGGGATATCAGAGAAAGTTTCTAAAATCAACTTCATAGCAGTTGGGTTGGCATTGTAAACATCTGATAGGATATCTGCTCCATTGGTAGCTTTTTTCCACTCGGTACGATTTCGGGTCAACTCTAGATTTTGGAAGGCTTGACCAATCTGCTCCTCAGTCACTCCCTCTTGCAGGGCAACGTAAGAAGCAATCATAGCATTAGTCGCATTGTACTTACCTGTTACTGGCAAATCAAGGGATTTCTCCAAGAAATTAGGCTTGAAAGTCAAGCTATCCTTACGCTCAGTTAATTCTGTAATCTCGAGTTCTGCACCCGGACCAAAACGAACTACTTTTTGGTCAGCAGGTAGATAATCCTCTACAATGGGATCAGCTGGCGCCAAAAGCAAGCTACCGTTCCCCATTCCATCAGCAATCTGTAATTTACCTTTGGCAATCTCTGAACGATCTTTGAAAAAGGCTAAATGTGCCTCTCCGACCAGAGTCACAATAGCTGTTTTCGGATGAGCCAGTTCAGACAAAAGATGAATATCTCCCAAGTGATCCTGTCCCATCTCCAAGACCAACTTTTCAGTATCATCCGGCATATGGAGAACTGTATAAGGTAATCCAATCTCGTTATTGTAATTTCCTTGCGTTTTGTAGGTTTTGTAGCTTGTAGAAAGCAAATGAGCCAACATATCCTTGGTCGTTGTCTTCCCATTTGAACCTGTAACAGCAAAGACATCTACTCCTGTTTTTTGAAGGTAATAAGCTGCAAGAGCTTGAAAGGCTGTCAAAACATCCTCTACTAAAATGTAAGGATGACCCGCTACTTCCTTTTCTGACAGGGTTACAGCAGCGCAGTTTTCAAAAGCAGTCTCGATAAAGTCATGACCATCACGCGCCCCCTTGAGTGGCACAAATAGATCACCAGGTCCAATCAAACGACTATCAAACTCAGCCTTGACTAGCGCGCTGTCCGCATAGCTTGTCACATCATTTTTTGCACCGACAACACGCGCAACTTCGTGAATCGTAAGTTTCATGTTTACTCCTTTAAAAAGGGGCAGGGAGTCTTATCCCGCCCTTATAGCTATCTTTACAATAGGTGCGCTTCACGCTTATTAAAGCTTTCCTTAGCAAGCTCAACCAAACGCTCGATTAGTTCTGGATAGCTAATCCCCATATTGTCCCAGAGCAATGGATACATAGACCACTGGGTAAATCCTGGCATGGTGTTGAGCTCATTTAGGAAAACTTCTCCCTTATCTGTATAGAAGAAATCACAACGTGAGAGACCAAGCCCGCCAATAGCACGGAAGGCAGCTTCTGCATTTTTACGCATGACTGCTACTACATCATCATTAATCTTGGCTGGAATATCCATAGTAATCTTGTTATCGATGTATTTTGCTTCGTAGTCATAGAAAGCTACATCCTTGATAACTTCACCAGGTAGAGTGCTCTTGACATCATAGTTTCCTAAAAGTCCAACTTCGATTTCACGCGCAGTGACACCTTGCTCTACCAAGACACGGCTATCATATTTAAAGGCGAGTTCGAGAGCTTGATGGAGTTCCTCTTTATTTTCAGACTTAGAAATACCAACACTAGAACCCATATTAGATGGTTTAGTAAAGACTGGATACCTTAATTTTTCTTCAACTTCTGCGATCTTAGAGGCTAAGTCATCCCCTTCAACAATGGCTACGTAAGGAACTTGGGCAATCCCAGCAGACTCCAAAACACGTTTAGTCGTGATTTTGTCCATAGCAAGGCTTGAAGACAAGATGTTGCAACCGACATAAGGCATTTTCAAGACTTCTAGGAAACCTTGAACGGAACCGTCTTCTCCCATAGGTCCATGAAGAACTGGAAAAACAACTGCGCCTTCTTCGTAGATAGCACTTGGAGCAATTTTCTTGTCCCAATCAATCGTTTCATTGGTCATGAGACGTTCATCTTGGCCAGGAGTTTGGGTAAATTCTTGGGTTTTGATGAAATCACCAGACTGGCTGATAAAGAAAGTTTTGACTTCAAAACGGTCATAGTTAACCGCACGCATGACACTCTCAGCTGACAATACAGACACTTCACGCTCTGCACTTCGTCCACCATATAATAGAATAATTGTTTGTTTCATATGATTGTCCTATTTCTACTAGAATACTCGCTTTTTAGTATATCACATTTGTTTATTTTTTTAAACTTGAATAGTACAAAAGAGACTGGATTAAAAATAAATCCAGTCTCTTGATTTTTTGAAATCTTATCTGCTAGCTAATTGCCTGTTCTATATTCTTACAGACTAAAGTTCTGTACGATTTTCAATAGCTCTTAGGAGCGTTACTTCATCTGCATATTCGATATCAGCTCCGACTGCTAGACCTCGTGCTAGACGAGTAACCTTAATCCCTGCAGGTTTGAGAAGCCGAGAGAGATACATGGAGGTCGCTTCCCCATCAGCTGTTGCATTGGTAGCTACGATGACCTCTGAAACCTCACTGTCCATCAGACGAGTCATAAGACTCTTAAGGTTGATATCATCCGGACTAATTCCATTCATGGGTGAAATCAACCCATGCAAAACATGGTATAACCCATGATATTCCTGAATATTTTCCATAGCAGCTACATCTCGACTATCCTCTAGGACGAGGATAGTTGTTTGGTCCCGACTTGGATCTGTGCAGATAGAACAGGGATCTTCATCGGTTAAACGTCCACAGATAGAACAATAGGTCAACTCTCTTTTAGCTGAAAGGAGATTTTTAGCAAATTCGTTGACGTCATCATCCGGCATTCCAATAGTATAAAAGGCTAGACGGGTTGCTGTCTTAATCCCAATACCAGGAAGTTTGGAATAACTGTCAATCAACTTAGCAATAGGTGTTGGATAAAGCATGGCTTCCTTTCTAATTCATTGGATGGTGTTGGTTATATAAATTGATAATGTCGCGAGCAATTGCTGGCCCAACATTTTTGGTTAAATTGGTATTATGAGGAAAGACTACTGCAACTGCAATTTGAGGATTTTCTGTTGGAGCATAGGCCACGGCATTGGTATTATTAGCTTCTTGACCACCAGCTACATAGCTTTCAGCTGTACCGGTCTTACCACTGATAGAAACAGTGGCGCCATCTGAAAACGCCCGTCCTGTCGTAAGGGGACTAGTTCCATGCGATACTTGGTAAAATCCTTGGTGCAAGATTGCCATATCTGATTCAGAAATATTGACCTTGTTGATTTCCTTGGTATCTATTGCTTGGATTAATTCCCCAAGGCCACCCTTATCATTGTTGTCGTAGACTCCTTCCACGATATGAGGAGCTAAGCGGACACCATTATTGGCAATGGTTGCAACGTACTGAGCTAACTGCATCGGTGTATAGTTATCAAACTGACCAAATGCATTGTACAGATAATTAGCTAAATCAAATTCTTTAGGGATAAATCCTGTTGATTCCTCGGGCAAGTCAATACCTGTAGAAGCACCCAAACCATACTCACTAAAAGTCGCGCGTAGTTTTCCCATGGCAGACTCAAGTTGGTTGGTTTTGACTGTCATATTTGGTTGATAGGTCTGACCCATCATTCCTAGCGCAGTTTGAACCATGTAGGCATTAGATGAATATTCTAGAGCCTCAACGGCTGTAACCGGAAAGGAACCGTAATAAGGGGTATACCAGGAATTGATAGGGGCAGAACCTTGGAAGACGATTGGTTGGTCTGTCAAGGTTTGGTTGCCTGACAAGACTCCATTTTCCCAACCAGAACTGATGGTTGCCGCCTTAACGACAGACCCTGGTACAAAAACATTGGTCACTGTTCCTAGTGAGTCTGGTGTCAAGTCTCCTGTTTCTAGATTGTGTTTAATTCCTGACATTGCCAATACAGCACCTGTCTTAGGATTAAGGGCTACTGCATAAACACCTTCTGAGTATTTAGCACCACCATTTGCAAGTTCAGAATTAAAATAACTCTTTAAGAGGCTGTCTACGCTATCTTGGAAGGCCAAATCAATGGTTAATTTGATGTTTTTTCCCTTGCTACCTTCTTCTATATTCTCTACGCTCTCCATGTCTCCATGCTTGTCCAAATGGATTTCCTTGACGGTCCGTTTCCCTTGCAAGACTTCTTCGTATTGTTTTTCAAGATAGGAAGTCCCGACGCGATCATTGAGCGAATAACCTTTTTTCAAATAAGCGTCTACTTCTTCTGCTGGAAGACCTGATTTTTCACTAGAAACAGTTCCGACAATAGATGAAAGAGAAGTTTCTAAGACCTTTCGATCCCATGAGGTAGAGATAGAAATACCTGGCAATTCCTTTGAAGCAGAAGCAATTACAGCTACCTGTGTATCACTCAAAGGATCTGTTTGAATATTCCCGGTTGCAAAATTACCAACTGCATTGAGCTGGTTAAAGAGGTAGATAACCTTCTTTTCATCCTCTGAATAGTTCAGTTGATCAGAAGTGATACTCTCAGCAGCATTGTTATAAAGTTGAGCTTCGGACAGCTGATTGCCATCAGAATCAAAACGTTTATCCTTAGGAAGAGCTTCAACTGTTTTCTTATAAGCTTCGGCATCCGCCAAGTAGTAGTCTGCCATTTGTCGGTCCGTCAACTCTGGAGAAGTGACTGTGACATAAGTCAACAATTTTTTAGAAATATCCTTCAAATCAGCCGCAGTCATCTTGTTACTTCGTGTGAATGAAACAACTTGTTTAACGGTGTTTTGGACTAAAGGTTTTCCTGTTGCATCATAAATTTCTCCACGAGCGGAACCCATGGTTACTCGAGTTTGGCTAGCAGAAGCTAGTTTATTTTCATAAAAATCCTTATGAAGAACTTGCATATAAAGCAAACGGCCAATAATTGTTAAAAAAAGCAAAATGACGATTGCAAATAACAAATTAAGCCGTATCGGTATCGAGTGGCTATTGAATTTTCTCATACACATCAATCTCATTTCTAATCAAAATCACACTCTTCATTGTACCATAATTTAATCAGAAAATTATGGTAAAAGAAAAGACTTTTCCTTTTTGGCCCAAAAATTATTTTCTATGATATAATGGAAGTGTGCACTATTTTATTTGTTAGATTTATCAAATAAATTCAGGCAAATAGCTGTCAAAGGAGTCCCATGAATAAGCAAGATATTTCTACAATCATTGAGCTTCACTTTGAAGAAATGACCGATTTAGAGCAAGAAATTGCCCGCTATTTTCTGCAGGCAGATACCATAAATGATGACTTATCCTCTCAACAAGTCACGCAAAAACTTCATATTTCCCAGGCGGCGCTCACTCGTTTTGCCAAGAAGTGTGGTTTTAAGGGCTATCGAGAATTCATCTTCAAATATCAACAACAAAAAGACACTCTTTCTGCTCCTCAACAGGATATGAATCCTTTGACTCAGAGAGTTCTCAGAAGTTATGCAAATGTGCGAGATTTTTCTCAAGGATTGATTGACGATGAGCAGTTGGAACGTGTAGCTCAGATGATTGAGCAATCCGAACGAGTGTATTTTTTCGGAACTGGGAGTTCTGGTCTAGTCGCACGTGAGATGAAGCTACGTTTTATGAGATTGGGTGTCGTCTGTGAAGCCTTAACAGATCCAGACGGTTTTGCCTGGACGACTAGTATCATTGATGAAAAATGTTTGGTCTTTGGTTTTTCCCTCTCAGGAACAACACCGTCCATCATCGATAGCCTATTAGATGCCCAGGACATGGGAGCTAAGACGGTTCTATTTACAAGTTCACCGAATAAGGATACTCAAGCCTTTACAGAAACTATTTTAGTCGCAGGTCAAAACCAAGCCTCTTATATCCAACGAATTTCTGCTCAGATTCCAATGCTGATTATCATTGATTTACTCTACGCTTATTTCCTAGAGATTGATCGTGAAAGTAAAGAAAAAATCTTTAATAGCTATTGGGAGAATAATAGACTGAATGGTTATCGTAGAAATCACAGAAAGGGAAAATCCTAAATTGATAAAATCAATTTAGGATTTTTTATCATTCAAAATTTTTTGCATAAAATCTCGATAGACATTTATCTATACTCGCTAATTTTTCTAAAATAATTCAGCTTTCATCACTCGAATCGTAGCTTCTGAAGCAAAACCAAGAAGGGAATTGTCAGAAACGCTAGTCATTTTCACTTTGAAGTCAAAGATTGAATCAGCTTGCTCTGTAAAGTCGATCGTTGGAATCGTGATTGTTTTCTCAGTTTCACCATCTTGGAAGGTTAAGTCAGCTGTTGTGTCCTTGTACACTTTACCATGAACCCCTGTTCCTGGCTCTGTTACAACATGGACTGTTGCTGCTCCTTTGCTACCACCAACACGTTTAATCGTTACAGTAACCGGTTGACCTTTTTGAACTTCATAGGTCGTTTCTTTCATCTCAAACATACCTTTACCAGCATTGTTGAGCGTGTAGATACCTTCCGTTGCAATAGCTTTACCAGTTTTGTTAACGAGTTTGATGGTATGTTCACCTGGAGCCAAGTCTTCAGTTTCATAAACCATCTGGCTACGTTTACGAGCTGCATTATTCGTTTGTACGTCTGCAACCTTTTGACCATCCACGTAAACGGACATTTCACCGTGGTTTGGATCAACTGTAGACACTACATATGCTTTTGTTCCAGCGAAACGGTAGGTTACGCTAGCATCTTTTTGGTTAGTCCACATAGATGTTCCGCGGACGCCTTCAGATTCATCATACCAAGTTGTATTCTCTTTATCAGCAGTTGTATTTGAATGGTAATCTAGTCCTAGAGGGTAACCATCTGTCTTCTCGATACTGCTTGGTGTCTTATAAACAGAGAAGTTTGTCAAGATTGGAGTCGCTTGTGCACCAGTAATAGTTACACGAATCTTTTGTGCCTCTACTGGTTGACCTTGGATAAGACGACGATAACCAACAGTTGACCCTTCACCATATGGAACCCAACGACCATTGAGTTCAACTTCAACCTTGAAGCCAGAGATACGTTGACCCTTAGCGATATCTTCTTTGAGTTCGACTACGTCAAAGCGTCTCTTTTGTCCAAGATCGACAGTAAATTCACCTGTCTTAGCATCATTTGCTAGTGCCCAGCTCGTATCATCCTTACCATCTGTCAAATGACTTGCTTGATACAAGTGATTCTTACGAGTAGAGCTTGCAGTTACAGTTGCTCCCTTAGCGAAGTCAGTCGCATACATTTGATCCAAGGTTGCTCGGAATTCTTTCAAGCGAGCCACATCTGCTTCTGCGAATTTACCTTCTTTATTAGGTGGAATATTGAGGAGAAGTGGCGTTCCACGACCAACAGACTTGAAGTAGATATCCATCAAATCTTTGATTGATTTTGGCTGTTGATTGTCATGGTAGAACCAACCTGATCGGATAGAAACGTCTGCTTCACCAACTGAGTACATATCTCCTTCTGGATCTCCATGGTTGAGATATTCATTCTTCACATCATCAGTGATTTTAGCTTTCTTGACCTTATGCCAAACTGGATCTCCGGCGATACCACGTTCATTACCGATCCAACGGACACTTGTTGGTTGAGCAGAGAAGATGGCGATGTCTCCTTCAGCTTCCTTGATGTACTTGAACCACTCATCAAAGGCATAAGTTACTTTTTGAGCTCCGCTACCACGCGCACCGTCCATCCAAACTTCGATAAACTTACCATTGTTTCCGTATTTAGGATTTCCAAGGATTTCCTTGAGTTGGTTGAGGTAGTATTCGTTGTACTCTTTCTCAGTTGCAACATGATATTTAGGATGGTTGGCATCCCATGGTGATAGGTAAACACCCATATTCATGTCATACTTAGTCGCTGATTTAGAGATTTCTTCGAGAAGGTCACCCTTACCATCTTTCCATGGACTTGCAGCCACCGTATGGTCTGTATATTTAGATGGATAAATCACAAATCCGTCATGGTGTTTTACAACCATGATTGTTCGTTTGAATCCAGCATCCTTCAAAGTCTTAATCCACTGATCTGTATCAAGATTTGTTGGATTGAAGTACTGAGGATTTTCTCTACCATTTCCCCACTCAGAGTTGGTATAAGTATTCATACCATAGTGGATGAAGGCAGCCAATTCTTCCTTGTGGTAGTCCAATTGAGCCTTGCTTGGAAGTGGACCGTAAGCAGCAATTTCTGTTTCTTGATCCTCAGGGGAGCTTACTTTACTGTTATATTTTTCTTGTTGATTATAGGTCAATGATTGCTCTCCTTTAGTCCATATCTATTGGTGTTACTGATATATATTTGAATTAACTTAAATATACTATATCGAAGTCAAAAATGCAAGATACCTTGCCAGCAGTAAGCAAGTTAGTATTTGCCTTTATTTAAAAATCCTAAATTGGCAAGGCCAATTTAGGATTGTTTTGTTTTGAAATGATAATAAGCACCGAGCATGCCAGCAGTATTCTGATGGTGGGCAAATTCAAGTCGAGTCTTGTCTGCTAAGCTTGGAACAAGCGAATCTTTCAAAGCCTTACGGATTTTTGGTTTCAAAATTGCTTCTTGCCCCATGATCCCACCACCAAGGATGACAACTTCTGGATTGGCAACATAACAAATATTTGCGAGACCCTTACCAAGGTAATCCACCATACGGTCAATCCCCTCCATACAGAGTTTATTGCCTTCGGTAGCTTCTTTGAAAATTCTGCGACCGTTCCACTGTTCCACTTCATCTCCATGTGCATCAGCCACATACTTAACAAGAGCTGTCGTAGACGCTAAATCCTGGAAAGCTCCATCCTGCATATGTAGATAACCAACCTCACAGGCAGAATTACTAAAGCCATGAAAAACTTGGCCATCTATGATCAAGCAACCACCGATACCAGTCCCAATCGTCAAGCAAAGGGTAATATTTGCACCCTTTCCTGAACCAGAGACAGCTTCAGCAAGCCCTGCACAGTTAACATCATTTTCAATTTCACAAGGAATGTTAAAGCTTTCTTCAATTTCCTTTTTAAATTGGGTTCCGGCATAATTTGGAATCTGTGGACCAGCGTAGAAAATCTCACCCTTATCAGGATCGACCATTCCCGCCGAGGAAATGGCTACACCTGACACTGGTCCTTTTTCTAGATAGCTAGCTACGATATCTTTTGTTTTCTGTAAGATGTGTGGACCACCCTTGTGAGCCTCAGTCGCTACTTCGTTAGTCTCTACAAGTTGTCCCTCTTGGTCAATTAAACCGTATTTGATATTAGTTCCACCAATATCAATTGCAACGTAATTAGTCATAAAGCCTCCTATTGATTAGAGGAAACGCTCCTTAGTTTCACGAATCAATTGAGCAGCTGCTTCTACAACTGGACGATCTTCTTCGGTCACTGGTGTAAGTGGAGAACGAACTGATCCGATGTTAAGTCCTTCATTGATTTTCAAGACTTCTTTAATGACACAGTACATATTACCATGGGCTGCAGTCAATTTGTCGATGATAGCGTTGATAGCGTATTGCAATTCACGCGCTGTTTCTAAGTCTTTATCCGCAATCAATTGGTTGAGTTTCAAGAAGAGTTCTGGCATAGCACCATAAGTACCACCGATACCAGCTTTTGCTCCCATGAGACGTCCGCCTAGGAATTGTTCGTCTGGACCGTTAAAGACGATATGGTCATCGCCACCAAGGCTAACGAATGTTTGGATATCTTGAACTGGCATTGAAGAATTTTTAACACCAATGACACGTGGGTTTTTCAACATTTCTGTGTAAAGACTTGGAGTCAAAGCAACACCTGCCAATTGAGGAATGTTGTAGATAACATAGTCTGTATTTGGTGCTGCAGCACTGATGTCGTTCCAGTATTTAGCAACTGAGTACTCAGGCAAACGGAAGTAAATTGGTGGGATTGTTGCAATAGCATCAACACCCAAGCTTTCTGCATGACGAGCCAATTCAATACTATCTTTTGTATTGTTGCAAGCTACGTGAGCAATGATGGTCAATTTACCTTTAGCAACTGCCATAACTTCTTCCAAGATCAATTTACGGTCTTCTACACTTTGGTAGATACACTCACCTGAAGAACCATTAACGTAAAGTCCTTGAACACCTTTATCAATAAAGTATTGTACCAAGGCACGAGTACGTTCTGGGCTAACTTCACCCGCATCATCATAACATGCGTAGAAGGCAGGAATGACACCTTCATATTTTTTTAAATCTGACATAGATTTCTCCTAAGATTTCTTTTTTCTGCTTTGAGCAGATGATTTTTTACTATTTTAGTATACACCTTGTAAAAAGCGCTTTCAATACATCTCAGCCACTTAGATTTTAATTTCTATTCATCTCCCATAGCTTTTCTTGTTTGAAAGTAGTTTCATGTCGTTTTCAATCTGCCTGATATTTAGCAAACAATTTTTCCATTAATCCAGCTTGGCAAAAGGCAAGAAGACCAAAGCCAAAGAGTAGAAATGCTGAACCACCAAGCACTAGAGTAAAGCCTGATAGATAAAGAAGCATAATGATTAACAAAATAATTGCAAGCATCAAGAAGAACCATACGAAGTTAAAGCTGACCAAAAGCAAGCCCTTTTGAAGAACTTCTTTCCAAGTTAATTCATAGCGTGCAGCAATTGGATAGCTAGCCAACATAACTAAGGTTAAAAATATCAGAATTCCCAAGCAAATAGCTTTAATGAGCTGAAAGGCAACACCAGTTTGACTCCAAAATAGTGATAAGTCAACCACACTGATTAAAAAGATTCCTAATTCCAGCAAACCTAACTGAAAACCTAATTTCAAATTTTGCTTAAAGGCTCTAATATAGATTTTGAAAACAGGAATACGACGGCTGCGCTTCACTTCAAAGATTGTCTGATAGAGACTGATTTTAGCTACTCCAATAGTCACAATAGGCAAACAAGACACAACAAAGAGTAGGTTAACCGTCACGATATCTAAAACTTTCTCGCAAAAACGCATCAGAAAGTTATCCGTATCGAATGCCGCTTTTATCAATTCAGATCCTTTATGTGCCATTGTTTCTCCTCCTAACTGACTAATCGATTAAAATTTTAAATAAATATTTGCGAACTTTATCTTCCATACCTGCATAACCGTTAGGCTGATGAGGTTCTCCTGGGAAGAAAACTGCAAAATTGTGATATCCTAACAAGAGTGGGTATTGTTCGTGACAATGAACAAAACCAATATCGCTAGCTTCATCAAAGGCTACAGCCTCATCTTTGATGCGAGAACCGTAGCTAGAATACTCATGTCCTTCAACTAACAAATGTAAGTCTGCATAGTTTTTATGATGCTCAAAGCGATCATTTTCTTCTTTATTGAGAACATTTTCCTGTACAACTAAGAAGACCTTATCTCCATCAATATCGTATTTACCCAATTCAAAAGTATCTTTACGATGCTCATAGAGATAATCAATAGCCTTATCCAGATTTGGGTGAATTCCCTTGTAAAAGCTAATGTTTTTTAAATCATCAAAAATCATAGTAATTTCCTTTACCTGATTGTTATCTTTAGACACAAAATGTCTAGCCAGTAAGTTTATAAGTGTCTAACAAAACTTCATGAAGTAACCAACTCCTCTCCATTTTGTAGACACTTATATATCCTGTATTCTCTTAGTCTATCAACTATACTTCTGTATACTGATAAACAGATTGTACTATATTCAATTTTCGCAGAGTATTAACCTTTAACGGCTCCCATAGTAATACCTTGAGTGAAGGATTTTTGGAAGACAAGGAAGACTGTTACGATTGGCACAGCTGCAAGAGCAGCCCCTGCCATGATCAAACCGTAGTTAGTTGCCATCTCAGCCTGCATAGTCGCAACCCCGAGTGAGATGGTCAAGTTGTTACGAGATGTCAACATAACCAACTGCATGAAGTAGTCATTCCATGTATTGATGAAGGTAAAGATTGCAAGAGCTGCAAATCCTGGTTTCACGATTGGGAAGGCTACGCTCCAGAAAGTACGAATCTCACCACACCCATCAATCTTAGCAGATTCGAGCAATTCTGTTGGAATGTTTTCACTGAACTGTTTCATGAGGAAGACCCCAAACGGCCATCCGATTAAAGGCAAGATAACCGCCCAAAGAGTGTCATGGATTCCCATGAAGTTGACGATACGTACCAATGGTACAAGGACAACTTGTTTTGGAAGAGCCATGGCAGCGATAAAGATAGCGAAGAGAATGCGTTGTCCATAGAAACGTTTCTTAGCCAATACATAACCTGCTAGGGAAGAAGTCGCACAAACCAAGAACATAGTTACCAATGAAATGAAGACTGAGTTCCACATCCATTGCAAGGCTGGGTTTTGCACCATCAATTGTTGGAAGTTCTCCATTGTTGGAGCTTTAGGGAACCATTGTGGTGGAATCATAATGGTATCCGGTTGTGATTTGAATGCACCTGTCAAAATCCAGTAGAATGGAAAGATAAACAGTACAGTCAATAAAAGCAAGAAGATGGTTGAAATAACAGTGAAGGCTGTTAAAGGTTTCTTTTGTGTAGATTGCATAGCTGTCTCCTTTCTATTAATTAATATTCTACGTCGTTTCCGAGTACTTTAAATTGAACAAAGCTGACAATTGCGATCATAACTGCCAAGAATACACCAATAGTATTGGCATAACCATACTCAGTCAATTGGAAGGCTTTCTCGTATAGGTAGTACATAAGTGTACTTGTTGAGTAGTTTGGACCACCTGAAGTCAAAAGCTGAATCAAAGCGAAACACTGGAATGAGTTGATTGTTGTAATGATTGCGATATAAAGAGTTGTTGGAAGGAGGCTTGGCCATTTAATCTTCCAGAAAACTTGTAACTCAGTTGCTCCGTCGACACGCGCCGCTTCAACAAGAGAGTTATCAATATTACCCATTGCAGCGATGTAGAGGATGATTGGTTGACCAACTGATGTTGTCAAAAGAATAATCATAATCGCCATCAAAGCCCAGTTTTTATCACCCAACCAAGAAATGTTTTGGCTAATGATATGGCTTGACTTAAGCACGAAATTCAAAATACCTGATAGAGGATCATAAATCCATTTCCATACAACCGTTACGGCAACACTACCTGTTACAACAGGAAGGAAGAATACGAAACGATAGAAGGATCTAGCAACTGCATTTTGTTGGTAAGTTTGTGATGCCACAAATAGTGAGAAGAGTACAACGACTGGTACAGATCCGATAACTAAGATTACGGTATTAATCAAAGATTTTGTAAAGACAGGATCTTTAAACATGCGGATGTAGTTGTCAAGTCCCACAAACTCAAAGCTAGTCATCGAGTAGTTAAAGAAACTAGTGATGAATCCCATGATCATTGGAGCTAGGACAAAGACGGTAAAGAAGATTAATACTGGTGCTAAGAAAGCATAAGAAACAATTGTTTCTCTCATGCGAATTTTATTGACTTTCACAGTCGGCACCTCACTTTCAAATAGTTTTTGTTTTTTTGATTGTTGTCTGACATTGATGTAAAATCAAAATGAAATTTTTTCCAAGAAAAGCCTATGTAAGAACTTCATTTTAATTTTGACCTGTCAGTTCCTTACTTTTTTTAAACAAAACTCCCCCTTTTCGTACACAGATGTGCACAGGGAAAAGGGGGGATTTTACTTTTTATTTAGGGCTTATTGTTTAGCTGCTTTTTTGATTGTTTCATTCGCTTTTTCAGTGAATGCCTTCAAAGCTGCAGCAGGTTCTTGGTCACCATTAGATACTGCTTGCAACATTGGGAACCATAGAGTTCTCATTTCAGCAAATCCGTCGATTGTGTTGTAGTATGGAGAGTAGTATTGAGTCCAACCACTGATTGTTTCCATACGTTTGTCGTCGTAAAGTTTTCCAAATGAAGTACGAACTGGGAAGGCACCTGTACGAACTACGTCTTTAGGACCCCACTCTTTATCATCTGCGATGAATTGGATGAATTTCTTAGCAGCAGCAACTTTCTTTTCATCCTTGTTGTTAAATACTGCAAATCCGTTTACAAGGTACTCAAGAGCTGGTTTGCCTGAATCAGATGGGAATGGTACTTCTACCACTTCAACTTTACTTGCTTCCAAGAGTTTAGCTTGGATACCGTTTTGAGCTGGTGCCCAAAGGATTGTGTATGATGTTTGACCGTTTGCAAAGTTTTGGATGTCTGCTCCACCGTCAAATTGTGAACCGTTGTTCAACAAACCATCTTTAATCCAGCTAGTTGCTTTTTCAAGACCTTTGACGAACTTAGGATCGTCAGTTGTGTATTTAGTAACTTCTTTGTCTGTTACAGAACCGCCGTATAGGTTAGCGATGAAGGCACGTGTTCCTTGGTCTCCCCCTTGACCAGAACTGAACAATGAACCTGGAGTGTATCCTTTGTCTTTAAGTGCTTTCAAGACTTTTTCAAAATCATCTGTTGTCCAACCTTCTTTAACAAGGTTAGCTACACCAGCATCTTCCAACATTTTCTTGTTCATAGCCATGTAGAATGGTGCAGAACTGATTGGATACATGTATGCTTTATCACCAGCTTTACTTGCTTGAATGATGTTTTCATTGTTAACATCTTTAACAAATTCATCTGTAAAGAGGTCATTCAACTCAGCTAATTTACCATTTTTACCGTAATTAATGATACGACCTGGTGCATCGAAAAGTACATCTGGAGCAGTTCCAGCTTCAATAGCTGTCGTGATTTTTTCTGGACCAGATTTGAAGTCGATTGTTTCTAGTTTAACTTTGATATCTGGGTTTGCTTTTTCGAAAGCTTCGATGATAGATTTTTCATAAGTTCCTACACCGTCACCAGATTTTTCTTGAGTGAAGACTGGGAAAGCCCACCAAGTGATTTCAGTTTTCCCTGCATCACTTGCAGCGTCTTTTTTAGCGTCTGATTTGCCACAAGCAGCAAGAGATAGAACAGCAGCACCCGCAAGTACTGTACAAGCTAGTTTTCTAAATTTCATTAGTATTCTCCTAAATGATGATATGCGTATCCGAAACGGATAATGAGTATTGACAACTTTGTATACGTTTACATTTTATTTTACTAATCAACCACTCTCCTCGTGTTTTAATTGTCTTATTTGAGACCTGCAACAAATCGTTCCGTGATCTCTTTTGGTCTAGTAATAGCACCACCAACTACGATGCCTCGCACTCCGTAACCTAGGATTTGCTTAGCCTGTTCTGGTGTATGAATTTTTCCTTCTGCGATGACGTCTACACCTGCATCGCATAGTTTCTTGATGAGTTCAAAATCTGGACCATCCACTTTTGGACTATAAGATGTGTAGCCTGACAAGGTTGTTCCGACAAAATCGATTCCCGCCTCAACTGCTGTTAGTCCTTCTTCAAAGGTACTTGTGTCAGCCATCAAGAGTTGGTTTGGATATTTTTCTTTGATTTGACGGATAAATTCTTGAATCTCTAGGCCATCATGGCGTTCTCTCTTGGTACAATCTAGAGCGATTACCTCAATATCTAGAGCTGCTAGTTCATCAACTTCTTTCATAGTAGCTGTGATGAATGGTTCCTGTGGTGGATAATCACGTTTGATAATTCCGATAATCGGAAGATTTGTGACCTCTTTGATTTCCTTAATATCTCGAACACTATTTGCTCGGATACCGACGGCTCCACCTTGCTCAGCCGCTTTGACTAGCAAGGGCATTACACCTCCCGCTTCTGTATAAAGCGGTTCGTGAGGAAGTGCCTGACAAGAAACGATGATCCCATCTTTAATCTGCTCAATCAAAGCTTCTTTACTGATCTGTGGCATCCACTTTCCTCCTTTTCTTTTTTCTTATGAGCCTATTATATATCATTTTTAAAGCGCTTTCAACAACTTGTGCTAGAATAGATTGAAGTTTCAAAACAATTTTATGAAATAGAATCTCCTGAAAGTAGTTTCAGGGGAAAATACCCGAATTTGAATTGCCTCCCATCCGCTTATTTCCACTAGAATCTTTGCTTTCTGCAAATAAAGAGCCTGTAACGAATGAACGTTACAGACCCTTCTAATATAAGTCTAAACCTTTTTATAGAGACTTTTTAGATTCAATGTTGCCATTAATCTTCTTTTTTCTTAGCCATTCCAAACAAACCGAGAAGCATTCCAACCATTCCTACAGATACTAGAGAAGTTGAAACCTCACTTCCTGTTGCAGGGAGGGTTGGTTGTTGTGCTTGAGCTGCTGGAGCTTGATAGGTCTTGTCTTGCTGTGCTACAAAAGTGACAAGCGATTTTTCTTCAAACTTATATTCCGGAAGTTCGTTTTTGGCTGCTTCAACTGCATATACTCCGCCTGTGAATTCTGAAAGTTCATGCTTAAGGGCTTGAACTGCATTTGCTCCACCTGCAAATTCTGGAAGCTCATGCTTGAGCGCTTCAACTGCGTTTACTCCGCCTGTGAATTCTGGAAGCTCATGCTTAAGGGCTTGAACTGCGTTTACTCCGCCTGTGAATTCTGGAAGCTCATGCTTAAGGACTTGAACTGCATTTGCTCCACCTGCAAATTCTGGAAGCTCATTTTTGAGCGCTTCAACTGCGTTTACTCCGCCTGTGAATTCTGGAAGCTCATGAACTGCAGCTTCGACTGCATTGACACCACCTTCGAATTCTGGGACTTCTACTGTTGGCGCTGCTTCTTCACCTACTGTTCCAATAGGTTCAGTGTACTCAGGGAGCTCTGTTACAGCCGCTTCGTCGCCATTTACACCACCTTCAAACTCAGGGACTTCTACTGTTGGTGCTGCTTCGTCACCTACTGTTCCAATAGCATCAGTATACTCTGGAAGCTCTGTTATAGTTGCTTCTTCGCCATTTACACCACCTGTGGATTCCGGAACTTCTACTGTTGGTGCTGTTTCCTCACCCGCTGTTCCAATGGCTTCTGTATACTCAGGCGCCTCTGTTACAGCTGCTTCGTCACCATTTACACCACCTTCGAATTCTGGGACTTCATGTACTGCCACTTCGTCACCATTGACGCCTCCAGTGAACTCTGGAACTTCATGAATAGCAGGTTCTTTACTATTAATTCCACCAGGAATTCCTGCCTCATCAAGGCTAACTGGCAAATTATGCATGCTCTCAATCGCACCATCAACTATCTCTGTAACTTCTTGGCCAATATCTTCTTTTTTGACAACAAATAGCAGTGTTTTTGTATCGTACTGAGTTAAGAAGGTTGCTAGGTTTCCATTCGCTAATTTAAGAACAGGAGCTTGGTTTACCAAGACTTCTGAATCAAATTCTAGTGCAACAATATTGTTACCCATATCTACTGCACTTTTTACTTTTGCTTTAGTTGGAGCAATCATATCCTTGCTCAAGAAATCCCAGTTGAATTTCTTATAAGACAAAGTATATTCATTTTGATTGGCATCTGCATGCTCATAAAGTAAGCCAAATTCACCATTACCAAGATCTTGCAATGAGTTATAGGCAAATTTACCGCTTTGAATTGGATTGTGTTTAAGCCAAGTTAATTCTCCGTTAGCTTCCACACGTGCCAAGTGTACCAAACCGTTGTAACGTCCTGGCCCACCTGCGTTACTGAGGACAATATATTCCTTACCATCTTGTACAGTATGAATAGCTGACATTTGAACATATACATCTTTGACATCTGAATAGCGTTTTACATCTTTTTCCCAAGTAGCTCCGCCATCTTTACTTGTTGCAACCTGCAAATCTCCTGTCAATCCACGCATGAAGAGTTTGAGGTCTCCGTTGTTCAACTGAACAACAGTTGACTCAGTATTTTGAGCAACTGGATTATTCATAGTTGAAGAGTGAATTGTTTGGTTACCTACTGGGCGGTTATCATTGACAGCTTCACCTGCTTGCCAAGTTTCACCATGGTCATCCGAGTAAATGACGCGTGAAGACTGAGAACCACTCAAGTAAGATACGTTATTTGTAGTATAGACTGGGATAACGAGACGACCTTTGTGAGGTCCTGAATGCAAGGCGATCCCTGTACCAGGTCCAGTACCTAAGAAGTGCATCCAGTTCTTGCGGATACCGTATGTAATATCTTTAGGTGCAGACCATGTTTTTCCATCATCATCACTATAAGACATCCAGAGATAGTTGGTATTTGAAACTCTAAAGATATTCTTGTCACTGTATTCGAAATAGACATTACCAATTAGTTCTTCACCCTTGTATAAATCACCCTTATCGCTATAAGCTGGTTGTTTAGGAGCAACTACAACACGGTATTCTGTTTTTCTATTTTCAGGGTCAAAAACTTCACCATTTTCACGGATAGTATAACGTCCCGCATCACCTTGTTTGTACAAGACTTGGTAAACCTTATCACCGATTTGCTCATAGGCTTGTGGTGCTTTCCCTGGTAGAGAGAATACTGCCTTCCCTTCGAGGAACATATCATAAATTGAGAAGATTCTCTTAGTTTCAGGATCTTGGACTAAAGCCATGTCAATATTAACTGGTGATGGCCATTCTGGATTTTTAGCTTTCTCATTGTCACGAGGATTAGAGATGGTAATTCTATCTCCCCATGTCTTCCCATTGTCATCACTACGACGAACGACCATACCGATATCACCCCAGTCAGAGTGATGCAAGCGTCTTTCATCCGTTCCGGCAATCAAGGTACCTTTATCTGTCTTAAGAAGTGCAGGTATACGGTAACTTGCAATACCATCTTTATTTGGCTTGCGGTTCACACCACCTTCAAATACATCCAGTTTATCCGTAACTTTTGCTCCTTCAGGAAGTTTCTTCTCTAACTCTCCTCTTTCAAAAAGTTGGCTACGTTTTTTAACTTCTTCTGGAGAAAGGGCACGATCATAAACAGTTAGATTACGAACATTAAGATTTGATCCCCAGAAGTTTTTGCCTGTACGTTTTGTTGTACCGATTTGAACATGATTAACATCTGGCATATCTTGGATAAAACGACCAGACTGAGGACTTGTTCGAGACAAGACACCATTTACATAGACGCGAACCTGACCTTTTGGTTGGTCTACATTTGGTCTTTCAACTGTAAAGGTTACAGAGTTCCACTGACCTGGCTTAATCTTCAAAGGAGCAGTTTTATAATCACCATAGAATTGGTTTCCATTTGCATCACGACCTTCAACGATAGCCGTGTTATCAAGGATGGCCATTGTGAAGTACTCATTTACTTTGGTATCACTGGAGACTGAGAAGAGGTTGTAAAAACGTGGAGCAGACGCATCTGGTTTAAATTCCATGTGAATGGTAGCGTTCTGAAGCTTTTTCAATTTATCAAGTTCATCATTCAAATCAACTCGTTGACCATTTGTTGCATTGGTCTCTACATCTTCTTTTTCAACAACAACATTGGCATTTTCTAATTCTCTTGCGTAGAAGTCACGTGGAACACTACCGACTTTTTCGTCCTCAGTATCCGCTACTGGAGTCTCTGCTGGTTTTTCAGTTTCTGTCGGATTTTCAGAGCCTGGATTTGCTTGCAGCTCCTCACGGTTTACCTCAGTTCCTTTATCTGTCGCTGCTGCCAACTTATCAGCAAGTTCCTTATCTATGTTAGCCAGATTTCCTGATTCTACTTCTTTTGGCAATTCTGGCAAAGCTTGTCCAGCTGTTTCACCACTGGTTGCTGGAGCTTCTTGAGCTAAAACTGGCGACGCACCAAAAACAACTGCCCCAATGACTACTGATGCAGCTCCTACTGTTAACTTTCTAATTCCAAAACGTTGTTTCCGTTCAAAATCTCTCTGTGTCATATATTCCCTTCCGTCTTTCACAAAAAAAATAAAGCGCTTTCTTTTTTATTGAAAATTTTTTGCCTCCAGGGCATAAATCATGTAAAGAAACTGTATTATTGATGGGTTTTTCCCATTCTTTTCATCTGAATTTCTGTTGCATTTTTATACTTTATATCTTAAAGCAAGCAACAATTTTACTCCTTTCAAATTGATACTACACTTATTATATAATAAATATTCTAAATAATAGCCTTAGTAATCTATAATAGAATTTACTTTCATATATATTTCTATGCTTCAAACTTTTCGAAACTACTTTCTTTAATCTCTCAAAAAGAAAGCCCTGTTTTAGCAGGGCTCTTTTTACATATTTCTAACGACCTACATAGGTAAAGGGAATCTCACTACCACACAACCAGTTGTAAACCTGGTCATTGACATGGACATTCATAGCCTCGTGGGCATATTCTGGCATGAGACGATAGCTCTTTTCACAAGTCAAACGATTGTAAATAGCAAACTGGGTGATTGGATAGCAGACATCGTCATCAAACCCTGTAATCATTCTCACATCACCTTTAATGCGATGGGCAAAGTTTTTCACATCGATATAACCAAGTGTCTCCATGATCTGCTCTTCTGTTTCGTGGAAAGGATCATGGAACTTAAAGTAACGAAAAAGCTCATCATAAGCTTCGCTGGTATTCCCAATTTCTAATACTCGTCTAAAGTCTGACAAGAATGGATAGATGGCAACTGTTCGCTTGATACGTGGATTGAGACCAGCAGCCACTAAAGCCAAGGCTCCTCCTTGAGAAGCACCATAACTGGCCAATTGCCCCTCATCTACTTGCGGGAAGCTAGCGACAATTTCAACCAATTGATAAATATCTAAATAGACATCTTTATAGAAGAGTTGCTCTTTTCCTTCTACTGCGCCACGGATGATTTGACCCTTAACTGTATTTCCGAGAGGCGAACGTAAGCCATCTTGTGAGTATCCAGATTGCCCACGAACATCCATCGATACAACCCCATAACCAGCGACGGTATAGGCTAGCATATCTGTCCAATCCCAACAACGTCCCATATAGCCATGGAAGTGGAAAATAACTGGTACTTTCTCTTCTGATTTTGGTAAGACCACACGCGCGTAGACAAGGCCATCACGTGTACCTTTAAAGGTTAACTCATAGCACTTAACATTTGGAATATGAAAGTCACCTTCCTCTAGTTGGTAATCTGGCAAGACCGAAACCTTGTCAATCTCACCATCCCAAAAAGCATCAAAATCCTGAGGTACTTCATCTCTTCCTTTATATGTTTTCATTTCTTCTACTAATGCTGGATTTCTCATAGAATTCTCCTTTGTTTTGTAACCGTTATCATAACTGTAGCACATATGGAGAAGCAATGCAAGAAAGAAAGGAAAACGGAAAGTGGATTTAATGTCCGACCCCAGCAAGAATCCTCTTGAAAGTAGTTTTAGATATATAAAAAAGAGCGTTGCCACTCTTTTTCTTAGTATTTAGGAGAAGGTTGAGTTTCCTTTTGAAATGTCTTTTGGTAATTTACTTTAATAGTCATGAGAGAGTCCTCATTTCTTTTTGATGACTCAAGTATAGATACTCACCCTAAAAGCAAACTTAGCATTTTCTTAGAAAAAGCTTAATCCAGATATTCTTTCTTCTCTAGATGTAAGGCAATCATGTGCCACTCTGGGTCCTCTCGCCAATTTGGGAGGGAGCTGATATAGCTAGCTACCTTTCTAGCTTCCTCAAGGATTGGGAAGTCTTCGATGATATCAGCTACATGGAACTCTGGTAAACCTGACTGTTTAGTCCCAAAAATTTCACCAGAACCCCGCATTTTCAAATCTTCCTCCGCAAGGACAAAACCATTGGTCGTTTCCGTCATGATACGCATGCGGTCTTTCCCAGAGTCAGTTTTTGGATTGGCCACTAGAACTGCATAGGACTGCTTATCTCCACGACCGACACGTCCTCTAAGCTGGTGAAGTTGACTAAGTCCGAAACGGTCAGCATCCATGATAATCATGACTGTCGCATTTGGAACATTGACCCCAACTTCGATAACCGTTGTAGAGACCAGGATATCTGTCTTTCTCTCTTTGAAATCCTGCATAATCTGGTCTTTTTCATCACTCTTCATCTTCCCATGTAAGAGAGCAACTTTTGCTTTTCCTTCAAAATGAGCCGTTAACTCTTCTGACAGAGCAATGGCATTTTTAAGATCCAAGGCTTCAGATTCTTCAATCAAAGGAGAGATAACATAGACTTGGGAGCCTTTCTGAATCTCACCCTCCAACCAAGTCAAGACCTGGGGCAACTGTTCATGTTTAATCCAGCGCGTTACGATGGGTTTACGCCCTGCTGGCATCTGGTCAATAATAGAAACATCCATATCCCCAAAGGCAGTAATGGCTAAGGTCCGTGGTATGGGAGTTGCCGTCATCATGAGGACATCTGGATTTTCACCTTTTTCCCGTAAAATACGCCTTTGCCCTACACCAAAGCGGTGTTGCTCATCGATGATAATCAAGCCGAGTCGGGCATAGTCCACGCCGTCTTGTATAAGAGCATGGGTTCCGATAATCACATCGGCTTCCCCTTTGGCAATGGTTTCCAAGACCTTGCGTTTTTCTGCAGCTTTCAATGAACCTGTTAGGAGAGCTAATTTCAAATCAGGAAAGAGACTCTCTAGACTTTCAAAATGCTGCTCTGCTAGGATCTCTGTCGGAACCATGAGGGCAGCCTGATACCCTGCCGTTACGGCTGCGTACATCGCTAGACCTGCAACCACTGTCTTCCCACTTCCTACATCCCCTTGTAAGAGTCGATTCATGTGATGGTCCGACTTCATATCTGTTAGAATTTCTTGTAGGCTTTTTTCTTGGGCTTGGGTCAAGGCAAAAGGCAATTTCTCTTTCACTGCAGTTAGTTTTTCCTGAGACCAATTTAGGACCAGACCACTTCCATGAACCTTATTTTCAGACTTGAGGGTCTGTAATTGCATTTGGAAATAAAAGAGTTCCTCAAATTTGATTCGACGGAGAGCCTGTTTGTATTCTGCCAAATCCTTAGGAAAATGCATGGCACGAACAGCCTGACTACGGGGCATGAGTTTGTATTTATCTAGCAAGGACTGGGGGATGTTTTCTTCTATCAAGAGGTCCAGTCCTTGATCAAAGGCGGTCTTGATGACTTTAACAAGTCCTGCTTGACTGACGCCTTGCGCTAGGCGATAGACAGGCTGGAGGTCATCCTCGACTTGGGCTAAAACCTTCATTCCTGTGAGGCTTGCCTTGGCACGATCCCACTTGCCAAAGACAGCCAAGGTTGCTCCTAGTTCAATCTTGTCAGCTAGGTAGGGTTGATTGAAGAAATTAACTGCAAAAACAACCTCCCCCTGCTTGAGGCTAAAACGTAGGCGATTACGCTTAAAACCATAATATTGAACACTAGCTGGTGTCACTACCTGACCAGATAAAACAGCCTTTTCACCGTCTTCTAGCTCTAGCACCTGCTTAGTCTTAAAATCTTCATAACGGAAAGGGAAGTAGAGCAAGAGATCTTGCAAGTTTTCAATTCCTAGTTTGGCATATTTCTCTGCTGATTTAGGTCCTACTCCTGGTAAGACATGCAAGGGTTGATGTAAATTCATGCTCTTCTCCTTTCCTTCTATTTCTTAATAATATTCTCTTGGAATTCGATCACTGAGGAGACAAACCACCTCATAATTGATGGTTCCTCGGTAAACTGCTACATCTGTTGCAGTAATTTCTTTATCACCGTTCGAGCCAATTAAAATTACCTTGGTACCCAATGGGTAAAGCTTAGGTAAGCGAATGGTGATTTGGTCCATGGATACACGCCCTACAATGGGACACAATTGGCCATCCACCAGAACTGAAAAATTCTGCATGTCTCGTGTCCAACCATCTGCATAACCGATTGGCAAAGTGGCAATGACTTGCTCACTGTCTGCCTGATAAGTCGCTCCGTAGCCCATACAAGCTCCAGCCTCTACTGTTTTGACATGAACGATGGCTGACTCCAAAGTTAAGGCTGGTTTTAGTTCATAAGGCAATTCCAAAACTTGTCCACTTGGATTGAGACCATACATGGAATCCCCCATGCGAACAGCATTAAAAATCGTTTCCGCATGCCATAAAGTAGTTGCGGAGTTACTAGCATGAACGAATTTTGGCACTTCTTGCAAATCATCTAGGATTCCCTTGAAATACTCTAGTTGTTGCTTAAAGTAGCTATCTGACTCTTCATCTGCAGTAGCAAAGTGCGTAAAGATTCCCTCGACAGAGGCACCATGTCCCTTTAGTAAAGCTTGAGCTTGTGCTGCCTCGTTTGCACTTCTAAAACCAATTCGTCCCATGCCTGAGTCAATCTTAAGGTGAACGGTTAAACCAGCCAAGTCTGACTCAGTATCAAGAAGATTTTCAAGCCATTCCAATCCCGCCACTGTCAAGGTAATATCAAAATCCTTAGCCAATGAAAAAGATTCAACCTCAGATACTCCCAAAATAAGGATTTTCTTAGAAATCCCTGCCTGACGGAGTTCGATGGCTTCATCAATATTTGACACACAAAAGCCATCTACATCATCCTGGATAGCTCTTGCAACAGCTATCGCTCCATGTCCATAGGCATTGGCTTTCACAACCGCCCATTTGAGGGTGCCTTTAGGAATGTGTGCTCCCATCTGTTGGATATTGTAGCGGATTGCTTCTAGATTAATAAGGGCCTTGGTTGGTCTATGTGGACTAGTTTTCATGATTTTCCTCCAAAATAACACTAGCTGTCACAAAGTGTTCTGTATGGCTAATTGATAACCAAACATTTCCTGAAAATGGGGATTTGCTGAAGTAGGGAGCTCCCTTCTCATCGTTCAAGACTTCCAAATCCTGAAAGCCTAGCTTCCCAATTCCCGTTCCCATAGCCTTTGAGAAAGCCTCTTTAGCTGACCAACGGCCAGCCAAATACTCGACCTGTTTGCGACCTTTGAGACTGGCAAAGCGCTCCATTTCCTTGTCTGTCAAGACACGCTGCGCAAAGCCTTTTCTTTTTTCAACTGCATTTTGTATAGAAGCTAATTCTTCAATATCAATTCCGTGTCCAACTATCATTTTCATCAAAAGGAGTTGAGATTCCCCCAACTCCATCCTTTTCACTTATTTTGTTAAGGTAGAATAGATTTCTTCTACTAAAGCTACTGTATTTTCCCAGCCCAAACATGGGTCTGTAATGGAACGTCCAAAGATTTCTGGCTGGTTTTGGCGCCCATCTGCTAAGTAAGACTCGATCATGAAGCCTCGAATTGTCTTCTTAATCTTTTCATTCCAGTCACGGTTGAGAAGAGTTTGGCGAACAATGCGAACTTGCTCCATATACTGTTTTCCTGAATTATCATGGTTGGTATCAATCATGATAAAGGGATTTTCGAGCCCCATAGACTCGTAGCGACCGATGGCATCTAGAAGAGTTTCATAGTAGAAGTTAGGTTCATTCTTCCCATATTCATTCATAGCTCCACGAAGGATGACGTGAGCCAAAGGATTTCCTGAAGTTTCAACTTCTTGACCATGAAAGAGAAAGGTTTGTTTGTTTTGTGCTGCATAAATAGCATTAAACATCACAGATAGGTTTCCAGATGTTGGGTTCTTCATTCCCACTGGTGCATCGATTCCTGAAGCTACAAAACGGTGTTCTTGGTCTTCTACTGAACGCGCACCCACTGCATGATAGCTCACCAAGTCGTCAACCAAGACGAGATTGGCTGGATAAAGCATTTCATCTGCTGTAGTCAATCCTGTTTCTGTAATCACCCGATAATGAAGCTGACGTACAGCCTGTAAACCATTGATTAAGCTTGGAGCTTTAGAAGTATCTGGCTGATGAACCAAGCCCTTGTAGCCATCTCCATTGGTACGTGGTTTGGCCGTGTAAACACGCATAACCATGAAAATCTTATCTGCCACTTTTTTCTGCAAGTCTGCTAAACGACGGGCATACTCTAGGACTGCTTCTTCATTATCAGACGAACAAGGCCCAATGACCAAAAGGATACGATCATCCTTACCTGAAAGGATATCTGCTAATTCTTGATCACGATTTTCCTTATGTTGCAAGGTTTCTGCAGATAGCCGTGTTTCCGCCTTAATCGCTTCAATATCGATTTCTTGACCTTTCTCGATAAATGCCATATTATTCTCCTAGTCTTTGGTAGATTTCGCGAACAAGAGCTTCCGTATTTTCCCATCCTAGACATGGATCCGTGATAGATTTGCCAAATACCTCTGGTTCATTTTGACGACCATCTTCTAGATATGACTCAATCATGAAACCACGAACATATTTTTTAATCTTTTCATTCCAATCACGGTTAATTAAAGTCTGGCGAACGATACGAATCTGCTCCATATACTGTTTACCTGAGTTATCATGGTTGGTATCAATAATGATGAATGGATTCTCAAGTCCCATCTTTTCATACTGAGCAATAGTATCCATCAAATTATCGTAGTAGTAGTTGGGAATGTTCTTCCCGTACTCGTTAAGAGCTCCACGGAGAATAGCATGCGATAGAGGATTTCCAGTAGTTTCGACTTCTTTCCCTAGGAAAAGAAAACTCTGCTTGTTTTGAGCTGCATAAATACCGTTGAACATGACATTGAGATTTCCAGAGGTTGGATTTTTAAAACCTGTCGCAAAATCTGCTCCACTAGCTACAAAACGGTGTTGTTGATCTTCAACTGAACGGGCTCCAACTGCCATATAAGAAATCAAATCATCTACTAAAGGAAGGTTCTCTGGGTACAACATTTCATCTGCTGTTGTCATGCCTGTTTCAGAAATAACACGATAGTGCAGATGACGAACCGCCTTGATTCCATTGATGAGGCTAGGCGCTTCTTTGGCATTTGGTTGGTGAATCAAGCCCTTATATCCATCACCATTAGTACGTGGTTTAGCAGTATAGACACGCATGACCATAAAGACGCGGTCTTTAACTTCTTCCTGAAGTTTTGACAAACGCTTAGCGTACTCTAGGACTGCTTCTTCATTGTCAGACGAGCAAGGACCAATCACTAACAAGATGCGTTGGTCTTCCCCACGAATAATTGCTTCAAGCTCTTGATCACGTTGGAGTTTGTTCGCAAGTACTTGTCCTTCTAGTTTAGACAAACTACGAACTTCATCAATATTAATTTTAGGGCTTTTTGCTGTAAATACCATTATCCATCTCCTTATAAAGCAAACGGACGCCAAGCGAAAATTCACTTTTCACTAGGCATCCGCCTGAAAATTAATCATTCTTAACGTCGTTTACCATGACAGTTTTTAAATTTCTTACCAGATCCACATGGGCATAAGTCATTACGTTTTACTTGACTGAGATCCAAATCAGCTGGAAGATCTTTCTGTTGCGCAGCAATATTTCGAGTTGCTGTCGTACTGATATGATGTTCAGTTTGTGGTCGTTCTTGTTCATGAATTTGTGCTTTCATCATCAAGCGAGTCACATCAAACTCAATCGAACCAATCATATCATTAAACATACGGAAGCCTTCCGCTTGATATTCCACGACAGGGTTGTTTTGGGCATAACCACGAAGACCAACTGCATTTCTCAACTGATCAAGGGCATCGATATGGTCAGTCCACTTGTTATCTACAACACGTAGAATCAAGACTTTCTGGAATTCTTTCACAGCTTCTTCATCACGAAGTTTAGCAACTTGGCTATCGTAGACTTTCAATGCACGTTGGTATAGTTCATCCTTGATAGCTTGGTCAGACAAACCTTCTAGGTCTGAAAGTGAAATCGAATCTTCTGGAAGCAAGTTGTACTTGGCAAAGTTCAAGATTGCTTCAAGTTTTTCATCTTGTTTAGAACGAGCATGCCCATCGACAATTCGTCCAATCGTACGACGAATCATGGCGTGAATTTCAGGAGCCAAGTCACGTTCTGCAGTGATAACATCATAGCGTTGTGCGTAAATGATCTCACGTTGTTCACGCATAACATCATCATATTGGAGGACTTGTTTACGAGTATCGTAGTTATTTCCTTCAACACGTTTTTGCGCTGCTTCGACCTGACGTGTCAACATACGAGATTCGATGGCTTCGTCAGACATGTTAAGACGTTCAAAGACACCCTTCAAACGTTCTGAACCGAAACGCTTCATCAAATCATCTTCGAGTGACAAGTAGAACTGTGACTCACCTGGGTCACCTTGACGACCTGAACGTCCACGAAGCTGGTTATCGATACGACGGCTCTCATGACGTTCTGTACCGATGACACAAAGACCACCAAGTTCACGAACCCCTTCACCAAGCTTAATATCGGTACCACGACCGGCCATGTTGGTTGCGATAGTGATCGCACCACGTTGACCAGCGTTCATGATGATTTGCGCTTCTCTATAGTGGTTTTTAGCATTCAATACTTCGTGAGGTACGCCTGCTTCAACCAATTTCTTAGAAAGAAAATCACTGGTTTCAACGGCAACAGTACCTACCAAGACTGGTTGACCTTTTTGGTAACGCGCCTTAACATCTTCTACTACAGCCTTGAATTTTGCATCGAGACTAGCGTAAAGAAGGTCTGAATGGTCGATACGTTGGATCGGACGGTTAGTAGGAATTGGAATAACACGAATGTTGTAGATTTCGCGGAATTCTTCTTCTTCTGTTTTACCAGTCCCTGTCATACCTGCCAATTTTTTATACATACGGAAAAGGTTTTGGTAGGTAATCGATGCTGATGTCTTGGTTTCATCTTGGATTGGGACACCTTCTTTAGCTTCAATCGCTTGGTGCAAACCATCAGAGTAACGACGACCTTCCATGGTACGACCTGTAAATTGGTCGACAATCAGGATTTCTTGTTCTTCGCTGACCACATAGTCAATATCAAGAATCATGATGTAGTTGGCACGAAGGGCGTTGTCGATAAAGTGAGTCAAAGCCACATTTTCGATATCATAAAGATTTTCTAGTTTGAAGAAGCTTTCAGCCTTGTCGATACCAGAATCAGACAAACCGATTGTCTTAGACTGAATATCAATGATGTAGTCATCTTTATCCAAAGACTTCACAAAGTGGTCAGCCATATGGTAAAGTTGGCTTGTTTCAACTGCATTAGCTCCTGAAACGATCAATGGTGTACGAGCTTCGTCGATCAAGATAGAGTCAACCTCATCGACCAAGGCATAGTTGAGCGGACGTTGAACCATGTTCTCTGCACGAACAACCATGTTGTCACGAAGATAGTCGAAACCAATTTCTGAGTTCGTTGAGTAAGTAATATCACAGAGATAAGCTTCTTTTTTCTCCATTGGAGATTTTGCAGCCAAATTGATCCCTACTGACAAACCAAGCCATGAGTACAATTCACCCATTTCAGTCGCGTCACGTTCTGTAAGGTACTCGTTGACGGTAACTACGTGGACACCTTTCCCTGAAAGGGCATTAAGGTATACCGGCATTGTCGCTGTCAAGGTTTTCCCTTCACCTGTACGCATTTCTGGAACGTCACCGTGGTGAAGAACGATACCACCCATAACCTGAACCTTGTATGGGAAAAGTCCAAGAACACGCTTAGCTCCCTCACGTACAACCGCAAAGGCTTCGTACAAGAGTTGATCAAGCGTTTCACCATTTTGATAACGTTGCTTAAATTCTTCTGTCTTAGCTTGCAACTGCTCGTCTGTCAAAGCAGCCATTTCATCTTCGTATTTGAGGACTTTATCAGCCATCTTTTCTAAGCGGCGAAGTTCCCCTTTATCATTTTCGATGATTGTTTTTAATAAATTTGCCATTTTTTTCCTTACTTTAAATTCTGAATATTTTAGAATGTTCTTTTTATTGTAGCATATTTGCCCAGCTTTTTCAAGAAAGAATCCGTGTTTATACAAGCTAAAAAAGGCTCATTTAGAGCCTTTTTTTGTAAATGTTCAAACTATTGCTAATCATTGATTTTCTTTTAGAAATTTCAAGCCTACTCTTTGGTTGTAGAAGTACTAAAGTCAACCTTTGGAGCTGTCTTAGCTTCTTCGCTTTCTTTAAAGGTTTCTGCCTCTTTAAAGTTCATCATATTAGCGAAAAGAACTGTTGGGAAGCTTCTTAATTTTTGATTGTATTCTGTTGCCACTTTGTTGTAATCCTTGCGGGCTACAAAGATACGATTTTCACTTCCAGCCAGTTCTGTCATGAGTTGTTCCACATTTTGATTGCTCTTGAGTTCTGGATAATTTTCTGTTAGCGATATCAAACGTGAAATAGCTGAACTCAACTCTCCTTGAGCTTCTTGATTTTCTTTTGAAGTCACGGAGCCATTCCCAATTTTAGCACGAGCTTCCGCAATCTTGGTGAAAACCTCTGTCTCATGGTTCATCTGGCCTTTTACAGACTCTACCAAATTTCCAATCAAGTCAGAACGACGTTGAAGAGCTGTCGCTACATCGGCTTGCGCTTGTTCGACCTTGGTTTGTTCAGAGACAAGTCCGTTATAAGTGCCTACTACTGAGCAACCGCCAAGCAAGATAATAGCCAGTAAAATACTCAACACATAAATAATTCCTTTATTTTTCATATCTAAACCTACTTATTTCCTTAAATTTTATACGAGCATCACCAATCATCGGATGAACCACCGCCATCGAAGCCGCCACCATCCCAGCTACTAGAAGAGTCTGAGCCTGAATCTGACCAAGAAGAACCTGAGTCGGATGAGTCACTAAACCACCATCCTCCGTCAGAGGAACCTCCTCCTCGGCCACCGCCGCCTCCTCTAATAATGGCTATAAATACGATAATGAAATAAATGATTATCCCGACTCCGAACACATTGTCCATAGGGTCACTGTTCTTACGATGACTAGATGAGTTACTATTGCGACTCGATTTTTTGCCACTGATACTTTCAGAATAACGTTTGATATCAGAGGAGTCATCATCAGACGAGAAGGTTCCACTTCCTCTATAAAACTGATTGTCCAAGGCTTTGGCAATCGCTAGAATTCCTTTACCATAGTCACCAGTTTTAAAATCTGTACGGCTGGCTGCCAAGATCTGCTTGGTTTGATAGTCCGTTATTCTAATGGCGGTGTTATTACTGGTTTCAATTCTTGATTTACGGTCTTGAACAGCTACTACAATGAGACTTCCAAAATTATCTCCTGAATAGCCAATCTTCCAAGCCCTGGCAGTTTCATTAGCCACCGTTTCAATGCTTTCTCCTTCCAGACTATCTACGATATAGACACCTATTTGGAGCTTTTCTGCCTTTTGACTATTGGCTTCATTCAAATCACGAATCTGAGTAACTACTTCCTCTGTCAAATAATGATTTGGGTCATAGATACCATAGTCTGGTTTTTCAGGTGCAGTGAATGCTGACAAGAAGAGAAATACCATCAGCAATCCAAGTAGACGCACCAAGAAAGGATTCTTTAACAATCTATCTTTTTTCATAATAACCTCCTTGTGCAAGGAAAATTGTTTAGAGCATTATAGCATTTTGAATCTTACAAAGAAAGTACGTTTCCATTACAAAACCGTGACAAGGACTAGGAAAATGATGTTAATTTGATGACAGATTTAGATCTACGTTCTTGGTATCAGCTACAAAAAAGAAGGTCTGAAAACCTTCTTCTTTTTGTCATTTTATTTTCGTTTTCTTGCGATCAGATGGATTGGCGTCCCCTCAAATACAAAGGCCTTGCGGATTTGATTTTCCAAGAAACGCAAGTAAGAGAAGTGCATAAGTTCTTCTTCGTTGACAAAAATCACAAAGGTCGGTGGTTTAGTTGCCACTTGAGTCGCATAGAAGATTTTGAGACGTTTCCCTTTGTCTGTCGGTGTTGGGTTGATGGCTATAGCATCCATAATGACATCATTCAAGACTGCTGATGGGATACGGGTATTTTGACTCTCGCTGATTTGTTTAATCATCTCTGGAAGTTTGTGGAGACGTTGCTTGGTCAAAGCCGAAACAAAGATAATCGGTGCGTAAGGCAGATATTGGAACTGCTCACGGATATCCTCTTCCCAGTTTTTCATGGTATGGTTATCTTTTTCAAGAGTATCCCACTTGTTAACTACGATGATCATCCCTTTACCCGCTTCGTGTGCAAATCCTGCGATACGCTTATCATACTCACGGATGCCTTCTTCGGCATTGAGGACCATCAAGACTACATCTGAACGGTCAATAGCTCGCATGGCACGCATGACTGAGTATTTCTCTGTGTTTTCATAGACTTTACCAGACTTACGCATACCAGCCGTATCAATCATGGTAAACTCTTGGCCATCCGCATCTGTAAAATGTGTATCAATGGCATCACGAGTTGTACCAGCAACAGGACTGGCAATTACGCGATCTTCTCCCAAAATGGCATTGATCAAGCTAGATTTTCCGACATTCGGGCGACCAATCAAACTGAATTTAATGACATCTGGATTTTCATCTTCGACTTCATGTGGAAGATTTTCGACGATGGCATCTAATACATCCCCTGTACCAATCCCGTGCACAGATGAAATTGGCAATGGTTCTCCCAAGCCAAGAGCATAGAAATCATAGATATCATTTCGCATCTCTGGATTATCAACTTTGTTAACTGCAAGGATAACAGGTTTATGAGTTTTATAGAGTTTACGGGCTACGTATTCGTCAGCATCTGTGATGCCTTCTTTTCCGGAAACTACAAAAACGATGACATCAGCTTCTTCCATGGCAATCTCTGCCTGGTGCTTGATTTGTTCCATAAATGGAGCATCAACATCATCAATCCCTCCAGTGTCAATCATACTGAAAGAACGGTTAAGCCATTCACCAGTAGCATAGATACGGTCCCGTGTCACTCCTTCGACATCTTCTACGATTGAGATGCGTTCCCCTGCAATACGGTTAAACAGGGTTGATTTCCCAACATTGGGACGTCCTACGATGGCAACAGTTGGTAAGGCCATGTTTTCTCACTTTCTACAATAAGTTCTTTTGTTCAAGATTTTCTCTAGTTGAGCTTGGTTCAGGCTGACCGAATTGCTCTGCAAGACGTTGACTCCAAGTGGTAGTCGCACGAGCTCCTGCATATTCGGCCTGCACACGGTCATAGGCTTCAATAGCCTCAGCTGTTTGTTCTTGGTATTCTTCCTCAAAAACAACATTCTCTAGTGGCAATCTTGGTTTTACATCATGTTTTTGGTTCGGCACACCAAGTGCAATCCCAAAAACTGGGTAGGTATAGTCAGGAAGGTTGAACAATTCTGCTATTTCAACAGATTTGTAACGCACCAAACCGATGATTACTCCACCATAGCCAAGGCTTTCTGCCGCAAGCAAGGTATTCTGTCCAGCCAAGGCGGCATCTACTGCAGTAATGAGGAGTCCTTCCACCCCTTGAGGTTGGAAAGTATCGGTATGGAGACGAGCCCCTTTTTCTGCACGGTTTAAATCTCCTACAAAGAGGAGGAAGGCGGCAGACTGACGAATCGCTTCCTGAGGAACTAGCTCAAAAAGAGCATCTTTCTTTTCTTGACTTCTGACTAGAATCACAGAATAAGATTGGAAATTTTTCCAAGAAGAAGCCATTTGGGCAGCTGATAAAATCTCATTCAAGTCCTCTTGAGGAATCGCTTCTTCTTTAAATCTGCGAACCGAGGTATGAGATTTCATTAATGTGATTGTTTCGCTCATCGGCGATTTTCTCCTTCTAGTCGTGTTTCTTCTGCTAAATAACGGATACGCTCCATAACGCGTCTAGCTTCCCATGTTTCATCGTTTCCGTTCTTGCCTTTAGCAAAATGTTTTTCCAAATCTTCAAAGTTGAAGTTGGAGGTGAAAAAGGTCGGTAAATCTTCCTGCATACGATATTGGAGGATAACCTGCAGGATCTCGTCACGCACCCAAGCTGTTGATTGCTCAGCACCAATATCATCTAAAATCAAAACTTCAGCCAGCTTAATCTCGTCCACCAAGGTCTTAACATTGCCATCACCGATAGCATTTTTGACATCAATGACAAAGCTAGGATAGTGAAGAAGAGTTGATGAAACCCCACGTTTTTCTGACAAATCATGGGCTAGGGCAGCCACCATAAAGCTCTTTCCAACTCCAAAGTCTCCATAGAGATAGAGACCTTTACGGACTTCTGGATATTGCTCAACAAAGGTAAAGAGCTTTTCAAAAACTGGCAAACGTCCCAAATCATCCAAATCAACTTGAGCCAAACTAGCTTTTTTAAGACTAGCTGGAAGATTAATCAGTCTGAGACGGTTCTTGATAGCCGCTTCTTTCTCAGCCGCAATCAGTTCCGGAGTTTCCTCATAGGATACATCTGCGTAACCATGATTCATAACTAGAATGGGCTTATAGCCACGCGCGATATAGTCGGTATCTCCACGAAGGAACTTATCTCGCTCGGTGATGTATTGGTTAAACTTAGAGATACTACGATTCAATTCCTCTTGACTGAGAGATTCCTTCTGGATAAAAGCCGCAACATCAGGATCTTTTACAATCTGCTGGACCAGGTCCTGGTATTGAAAACGGCTGGGATGATCTTTAAGCACATCTCCTACACTTTCCATCTAGTCTCCTCCTTTTCCTAATCGATCTAACATTTCTTTTTTCTTACGTTCTAACTCCAAGCGAGTTTCTTCGCTGGTTTCATTTTTATATTCTGGATTACTCCATTTAGGAACATTAGTTTTTGCCGGGCTTGTATTGGCCGATTTTTGTTCCTGCCCCTTTTGATTCTTCTCTCTGATTCGAAGCACAGCTTCCTCAGCAGATCTAATCTTGTTATAAGAGTAATCATTGGCAACTTTCATGGCATATTTTTCATTGAGATTGGCCGAATCAACCTTGTTGAAGGTCAAAAGTATAACAACATTAATAACTTCATCAAGCAGTCCCAAATCCGCCATCTGTTTTAGCAAATCGCGTTCGGCTTGGATAATCCCAGCATTTCGGGTTTGTTTGATTCCCGCTAAAAATTGCAAGGCCGTTTTACTTTTAGCTTCTCGGATAATGGTCGCTTCTTGGGGACTAAAGTCCGATGAAACAGACTCTTGTGCTAATTTTTCGCGCATACGTTTGACAGAAATAACTTGCGAAACAGCTGTTGATTTGGCCAATTGATAGGTTTCAAACCAGGTCCATTTTTTCTCATCAGCAATTTTAAATAACTCTAAGACATCTGACTGTTCATCTTGGAAACGGAGATTATCTCTCGCCATAAGTTGACGAAAATGCTCCAAATCAAAATCATCTTTAAAATCAGCTTTTACTGGTGTCTCATCATGACTAGCCAATTCTTCTATCTCTGGAAAGGCCTGACTCAAAGGAACGGCCAAAGGCTCTCCATCTGCCTGCTCTTGGCGCAAATCAGAAACTGCTGGCTCACCGATTTTTTTCTCCAATAAGGTACGATAAACCGTATGACGCAAGAAATCTGAGCTAGAAAGCGTTGGATGAATAGCAAGTTCATAGCCGTCACCCTTTTGATAGAGGGTAACCAAATTGAAGGCTGATAAGATTTTAAAAGCCTTTAAAAGCCTGTCCATCCCAAAATTGAGATGATTGAGGATAGCTGCAAAAAGGTGTTCTTTTTGTCCATCATCCCAAAAAGCTAAGGTATAAAGGTAAAGACTCAGCGCATCCTGACCGATAATCGGGAGGTAGCACTGCACCAAAGTTGTGGGATCTTGCGACACCCGATTATTCTTTAGAAAAGAAAAACGATCATTAGGCTTCATTTATTTTTCCTTTTTCTTCTTTGAAGATTGCGTAATTTGTTTGAGAAGATTTTCGAGCTCACTCACGTCTTTAAAGCTACGATAGACGCTGGCGAAACGAACGTAAGTGATTTCATCCAGTTCAGCCAATTCTTCCATGACCAGAGAACCAATATCTTCACTTTGAATTTCATTATCATTGCGACTGAGGAGTTTTTGTTCGATACGATTGACCACCATGCCAATCTCATCACTAGACACCGGACGTTTTTGAGCCGAACGAATAATCCCGTTAAAGATTTTATCTCTGGAGAACTGCTCCCGTGTGCCATCCTTCTTGACCACAACCAGCGTTCTTTCTTCTACACGTTCATAGGTTGTGAAACGATGTTGACACTCTTCGCACTCACGTCTTCTTCTAATCGTATTTCCTTCTTCAGCCTGACGGCTATCGATAACACTTGATTTAGTGGCGCCACATTTTGGACAACGCATGCCTTCCCCTCCTTGTCGTTTTCTTTTCATTATACCATTTTTTGAGCAATTCCCAAAATAATTCTCCTTTTGACTTGACAAGTTTATTGTTTTGTTGTATTATTTAAGTGATACAAAAAATTGTAGAAAGGAGACCGTGATGTCCTGGACATTTGATAACAACAAACCCATTTATTTGCAGATAATGGATAAGATCAAACTGCAAATCGTTTCCCATAAACTAGAACCCAACCAACAACTGCCAACTGTCAGAGAACTGGCTAGCGAGGCTGGCGTCAATCCTAATACCATCCAACGTGCCCTATCAGATCTAGAAAGAGAAGGCTTTGTATACACCAAGCGGACTGCAGGTCGTTTTGTCACCGAGGACTTGGACCTAATCCTCCAATCCCGGAAGCAACTATCAGAAGAACAGCTGCAGCAATTTGTAACAGGCATGGTAGAATTTGGCTATGAAAAAGAAGAACTACCAACTGTTTTGAGAGATTATATTGAAGGAGTTTAGACTATGACCTTGTTAACGTTTGAAAATGTTTCAAAATTCTATGGAGCAAGCCCTGCTCTTCAAAATGTTTCCCTTGAAATCCCAGCAGGAAAGATTGTGGGTCTCCTTGGCCCAAACGGTTCTGGAAAAACAACCCTGATTAAACTAATCAACGGCTTGTTACAACCTGATGGTGGGCGTATTCTTATCAACGATATGAAACCAAGCCCAGCAACTAAGGCTATCGTTTCTTATCTACCTGATACGACCTATCTCAACGAACAGATGAAGGTCAAAGAAGCTCTTACCTTTTTCAAGACCTTCTATAAAGATTTCAATCTGGAGCGTGCTCAAGGTCTTCTTCGTGACCTTGGCATCGACGAGAATAGCCGTTTCAAGAAACTCTCAAAAGGGAACAAAGAAAAGGTTCAGTTAATCCTTGTCATGAGTCGTGATGCTCGTCTATACGTCCTTGACGAACCAATCGGTGGTGTCGATCCTGCAGCTCGTGACTACATCTTGAACACCATCATCAACAACTACTCTCCAACTTCGACTGTCTTGATTTCAACTCACTTGATTTCAGACATCGAACCAATCTTGGATGAGATTGTCTTCCTCAAGGATGGAAAAGTTGTCCGTCAAGGAAATGTGGATGATATTCGCTACGAATCAGGAGAGTCTATCGACCAGCTCTTCCGTCACGAATTCAAAGCCTAGTTAAAGGAGATTCTTATGTTTTGGAATTTAGTTCGTTATGAATTTAAAAATGTCAACAAATGGTTTTTAGCCCTCTATGCTGCTGTACTATCCCTATCTGTCATCATAGGAATTCAGGGCAGCACCCTTACTAGCACCTATTATCAAGACAAGGGTGTTGTCATGTTAGTATTTCTATCTCTGGTTTTTGGGGGTCTGGTTATTACTTTGAGTATCTCAACCTTGATTTTGATTATTCAACGATTTAAGGGAAGCGTTTACGATCGTCGTGGCTATTTAACTCTCACCCTGCCAGTATCTGAACACCAGATCCTCTCCGCTAAACTTCTTGGAGCCTTTGTTTGGTCTTTGGCAAGTACAGTGGTTTTCCTTTTTAGTCTTTACATCATCATATCCATGATTCAACCAGACGTCTTAATATCCAACGTTGCCGAGTTTATTCTCAAAAATTATCAAGATGATTTCTGGTTAGCCTTGATTTCGTATATCGTTAACACTCTTGCAAGTATCCTTTGTATCTACTTTTCTATCTCTATTGGTCAACTCTTTAATGAATACCGTACAGCTCTTGCGGTTGTCGCCTACATCGCTATCCAAATAGTCCTTGGTTTTATCACCCTAAATCTTCGCATCGATTTCGACTACAATTGGGTATTATCCTTTGAAATTTTCAAGGACTTAATCCTTAGCGTCGGCTTCTATCTCGGCACCTACTACATCTTAAAGAACAAAGTAAACTTACAATAATGAATGAAGCCCCTAGCAAAAAAATTTGCTGGGGGTGTTTTATTCTTAATTAAACAGATAAAAGGCCAAGAAATACTTGACCTTTAACTCAATATTAAACCAGCTACGATGGGACTGATAAAGACATACAGCAGACCTGTGACACCGATTGCCAAACCAGCCATGGCACCAGCGACTGATCCGTAACGGAAGGCTGTCCCAGTTCCAACCGCATGACCTGTTCCTCCCAGGGCCAGTCCAACAGCTACTGGGTCGTCTATTTTTAGCCATTTTAAAAGTGTTGGTCCAATAACGCTAGTCAAAATCCCAGTTGCTACCACAACTACCAAGGTGATCGTCGCTATCCCTTGTAGCTTATCCGTAATTCCAACTGCCATGGCCGTCGTTACAGACTTTGGGAAAAGCGAAATCGCCAAGAAAAAATCCATACCGAAAATTTTTGCAACTAAAGCTGTAAAAACTGTATTTACAACAACAGCAAGGAAACTACTGAGTAGAATACTTCTAACATGGTGTTTCATGAGGTGAAAACTCTTATAAAGAGGAATTCCTAAAGCTACTGTTGAGGGTACAATCAAGTTATTGAGGTAGACCCCACCTTGATAATAGGCAACATAAGAAATACCAGTCAGTTTTAGAAAAACAATGATAAATAAAGTTGCTAGCAACAAGGGAGTGGTCAGAGGATGAGGGTACCGTCTAAAGATAATCATGCCTCCAAGATAAGCCAAAATGGACAAGGCTATCCCAAAAAGTGGATTGGATACAAATTCGCTCATTTAGCACCTCTTTCTTCATAATCTCCTTCATAACGCTTTTTGATAAACTGAACTACAAGCGCAATCAAGATAATATTGATAACTGCTGCAAAAAAGACAATCAAGACAATGGGCAATAAATAAGGAGCAATCACATCAAATTTCTCCATAATCCCAACTGCAGGAGGTAGAAAGAGGATAGTCATATTAGCTAGGAGAAAATTCCCAACCATGTTGACATGACGTACCCGCAACCACTTGAACTGCAAGGCTAAAAATAAAATAATTAAACCGATAATACTTCCAGGAATTGGCAAATGGAAAAAGCTAGAGATTCCCTCACCAATCAGTGAAATGACAAAGAGAATCATTAACTGAACATATAATTTCATCGTTTACTCCACAAATAGACTTTCTGCATACCAGTTTACTCTTTTTTCAGAAAATTTCAAGGAAATACACAAGAAACATCCTTCTTGCTATCTATTCTAAAAAGTTGTATACTAATTGCGTGCGCAAGCATCTCAGATAGGTAAATCTGTTTATAACTACCATATAGAAAGGAGATTGATATGACTTACTTAGAAAAATGGTTTGACTTCAACCGCCGACAAGTAGAGCTAGAAGCTCTTTTAGAGCAAACGATTGCTGAGCAGAGTGACCAAAGCCTAACGCTCAAAGAATTCTATCTCTTGCACTTTTTAAATCAGGCTCAAGAAAAATCTTTGAGACAGATTGACCTGCCGGACAAACTCCATCTGAGTCCAAGCGCAGTATCACGAATGGTGGCACGCCTAGAAGCCAAAAACTGTGCTTTACTTAGTCGGAGATGTTGTGACCAGGATAAGCGAGCTAGTTTTATCTGCCTCACTAAGGAGGGTCAGACAACTCTTGCCTGTCTACAAAAAGCTGTAGAAGAAAGCCTTGAAACAAAAGCAAGTTGGCTTTCCTAAAATTTTTACAAAAAAACTTGCGTGCGCAATCAATTTTCTTGACATTCCTTTTTCTGAGGAGTAAAATGAAAATATGATTTAGCAAAGGAGAATCCTATGATTGAAATCACTTATCTTGATGCCAGCAAGCAAGAGAGAACCATGACCTTCGAGTCATACGAAGAATTTGAACGTTCTCAACATGCCTGCCTGATTGGTGTCGCAGACTACTACCCTGTCCAAAAAGTAACCTACAAGGGACATGATTTGGACTACCATGGGACTTATGGAGATGTTTTCTTCTATCTCATGAAACAAGATTTAAGCCAATATAATTAAAAAGGAGAAATACTATGGCAAAAGCAATTACAGATGCAACATTCGAACAAGAAACTAAAGACGGATTGGTCTTGGTAGACTTCTGGGCTACTTGGTGTGGTCCATGTCGTATGCAAGGTCCAATCTTGGACAAATTGTCTGAAGAACTTTCAGAAGATGTCTTGAAGATCGTTAAAATGGACGTTGACGAAAATCCGAATACAGCTCGTGCATTTGGTATCATGTCTATCCCTACTCTTCTCTTCAAGAAAGATGGACAAGTTGTTAAACAAGTTGCTGGTGTTCACACAGCAGAACAAATCAAAGCTATCGTTGCTGAATTGAGCTAATCAAAGGAGAGACCAAATGCATTCATTTGGTCTCTTTTTTCTTGCCCTTTGCCATTTTTCAAAAAATATGCTAGACTGTAACTAGAATATTACGATGTTTGGGACATGCCATCGCTAAAAAAAACCTCTACTTGGTATTTTTTAGCTCCCTCTGGGGAGCTTTTTGCGTGCTCTGAACATTTCCCATTTTGGAAGGAGTACTATGAAACGTCAATCAGCCTTGGTCGTCTTTAGTGGCGGACAAGATTCAACAACCTGCCTTTTCTGGGCCAAGCAACACTATGAAAGGGTCGAAGCCGTTACCTTTGCCTACGGTCAACGCCACCATTTAGAAATTCAAGTGGCCAAAGAAATCGCTGAGGAACAAGGAATTCATCATCATATCCTAGATATGTCTCTGCTAGGACAAATTACTGAAAATGCCTTGACTTCAGATTTAGAAATTGAGCAAAAAGAAGGAGAGGTTCCTAATACTTTCGTTGACGGTCGCAATCATCTCTTTCTGTCCTTTGCGGCAGTCCTTGCCAAGCAGCGTGGAATTACGGATATCGTGACAGGAGTGTGCGAAACAGACTTCTCAGGTTATCCTGACTGTCGGGATGTCTTTGTCAAATCACTCAATGTCACGCTCAACCTTGCTATGGATTACGACTTTGTGATCCAAACGCCTCTCATGTGGCTAGACAAGGCTGAAACTTGGGAATTAGCTGACCAACTTGGTGCCTTTGACTACGTTCGTGAGAAGACCTTGACCTGCTACAATGGGATTATCGGTACTGGTTGTGGAGCTTGTCCTGCCTGCCATCTACGCCAACATGGTTTAGAGGTTTATCTCTCTCAGAAAGGAGAGGCCTGATGTTTTTTGCCCCCAAAGAAATCAAACAAGAAACTGGGGAATCTCTTGTCTATAATCCTCACAGAACCTTAGTCTCAAAAGAATTTACCTTCGATGCTGCCCACCACCTCTTTCACTATGAAGGAAAATGCAAATCCCTACACGGTCACACCTATCATCTACAAATCGCTGTCAGTGGATTTTTAGATGATAGAGGTATGACCCACGATTTCGGAGACATCAAAGCTATCTACAAGGACTACTTAGAGCCCCACTTGGATCATCGCTATCTCAATGAAACCCTGCCCTACATGAATACGACTGCTGAAAATATGGTTTACTGGATTTTCCAAACCATGAGCCAAGAGTTGCCAGACGAGCGCGGTCTCCGTTTGGAATATGTTCGCCTCTATGAAACTCCGACTGCCTTTGCAGAGTTTAGACGGGAGTGGTTAGATGACTAAGGAACGTGTCCTCAAACTACCAGTTCTAGAAATTTTTGGGCCTACCTTTCAAGGTGAAGGTCGAGCTATTGGCCAGAAAACCATGTTTGTCCGCACTGCTGGTTGCGACTACCACTGCGACTGGTGCGACTCCGCCTTTACTTGGGATGGTTCTGAAAAGCCAACTCGCATGACAGCTGATGAAGTAATCGCTGAGTTAGACAAACTAGGAAGCTACGACTATGTCACCCTATCTGGGGGAAATCCTGCTATCCTAGCAGCCAATATGGCTCAACTGGTCACCAAACTCAAGGAACGTGGGGTCACTCTGGCTGTTGAGACCCAGGGATCCCGCTGGCAAAATTGGTTAAAAGATATCGACCAAGTCACTCTGAGTCCTAAGCCTCCTTCCTCCAAGATGGAAGTCAACTTTGAGACCTTGGACTTTATCGTTTCACAACTAGACCCAGACAAAGTAACCTTTAAAATCCCTGTCTTTGATGATGCAGATCTAGCCTTTGCCAAAGGTATTCAAGAACGCTACCAACCAGATGTCCTCTTCTTATCGGCAGGAAATCCTGAACCCAAGGCTACAGGCAATATTGTCCAAGACCAACTGGACCGCCTCAAAGAACTCTGGGAACGTGTCGCTGCCGACGATAGCTGGAGCAATGTCCGCATCCTTCCTCAACTCCATACCCTCCTCTACGACAACCAACGTGGTGTTTAAGATTAGAAAGAAAAAATCATGTCACAACAAGAAGAAATGAAAAACCTCAGCCTCCTCGGCAACAAAGAAACCAACTACATTTTCGAATATCAACCCGAAGTCCTCGAATCCTTTGATAATCGTCATGTGGAAAATGACTATTTCATCAAGTTCAACTGCCCTGAATTTACCTCACTTTGTCCCATCACTGCTCAGCCAGACTTTGCAACTATTTATATTTCCTACATTCCTGACAAGCTCTGTGTCGAGTCAAAATCCCTCAAACTCTACCTCTTTAGCTACCGAAACCATGGAGATTTTCATGAAAACTGTATCAACACTATCGGGAAAGACTTGGTCAACTTGCTAGACCCTCGCTATTTAGAAGTCTGGGGAAAATTTACACCTCGCGGTGGCATTTCAATCGACCCCTACTACAACTACGGTAGACCTGGAACCAAGTATGAAGGATTGGCAGAACAACGCCTCTTCCAACACGACCTCTATCCAGAGAAAATTGACAACCGTTAAACTCATACTCAATGAAAATCAAAGAGCATACTAGGAAGCTAGCCGCAGGTTGCTCAAAGCACTGCTTTAAGGTTGTAGATAAGACTGACGAAGTCAGCTCAAAACACTGTTTTGAGGTTGTAGATGGAAGCTGACGTGGTTTGAAGAGATTTTCGAAGAGTATAATACGAAAAAGCCCTGTTCCTCAAGATGAGAAGCAAGGCTTTTTAAGTTTCAATTATTCTTCAGTTCCAAAAAAGTTTTTAGCAACAAGGGCTGCAAGAACTCCACCAACGATTGGTGCAAGGATGAAAATCCAAACTTGTTGAAGAGCTGCGCCACCTACCAATACAGCAGGAGCCAAGCTACGAGCTGGGTTTACTGAAAGTCCAGTGATGTTCAAGCCAGCTAGAATCAAAGCAGTCAATGACAAACCGATCACCAAACCAGCGATTGCGCCATTCCCTTTGCTTGCTGAAGTTACAGTCATGATGACCAAAACAAACAAGAAGGTTGCGATTGTTTCAAACAAGAAACCACCAAAGACAGTTACACCATTTGCCAAGGCATTTTCACCAAGACTTGCAGTTGACATACCTGAATTTGCCAAGAGGAAGAATACAGATCCTGATGCAAGGAAAGCACCGACTACTTGACCAAGGATGTAGTTTACAAGCTCTGAAGATGACAAACGTTTGTTCACAAACATAGCGATAGAAACAGCTGGGTTCAAGTGAGCACCTGAAACAGTTCCGATTGAGAAAGCTGCGACTACGATTGCCAAACCAAAGGCAAGAGCAATTCCAAGGTGTCCAAGACCTTCAACACCATTTCCAAAAACAACAGCTCCTGTTCCGATGAACACAAGCATAAAAGTACCGATTAATTCAGCAACAAATTTTTTCATATTAAGTCTCCTTTTTTCAAACTATGTATTAGTCTATCAGAAGAAGGAAAGGGTTTCAAGAAAAGTGCTTGGAAAATATCGTGCGCTTTCCCCTTTACGCGATAGTTTTATTTTTCTAACTCTAAATCTCACACAGGAAAGTTTTCGATTATTTTGATCTTGAAAAATATTCATTTTTCCAAAAACCAGTCTTTGTTTGACACTAATTTCACAAAGGTATATACTAAAAAGCGATAGGACTTCTTTTAGAAGTCTATCACAACTCACTTATAACCCTTTGCTGTTCTTTTATGAACGTTGAAATGGTATCACGGATACCAAAGGAGGAATCATATGTCTAAAGTAGCTATTGTTACAGGTGCAGGTCAAGGAATCGGTTTTGCAATCGCAAAACGCTTGGTCCAAGATGGTTTTAAGGTTGGGGTATTAGACTACAATGCTGAAACAGCTGAAAAGGCAGTTGCTGAGTTGTCAGCAGAGAATGCTTTAGCTGTTGTGGCTGATGTATCTAAACAAGCAGAGGTTGCTGCAGCTTTCCAAAAAGTTGTAGACCATTTCGGAGACTTGAACGTTGTGGTAAACAACGCTGGTGTCGCTCCGACTACACCTCTAGATACGATTACAGAAGAACAGTTCAATCGTACCTTTGCTATTAACGTCGGTGGGGTAATCTGGGGAGCACAAGCTGCTCAAGCTCAATTCAAAGCACTTGGTCACGGTGGTAAAATCATCAACGCTACTTCTCAAGCAGGTGTTGTTGGAAATCCAAACTTGACTGTTTATGGTGGTACAAAATTCGCTGTTCGTGGTATTACTCAAACATTGGCGCGTGATTTAGCTGACTCAGGCATCACTGTTAATGCGTATGCACCTGGTATCGTTAAGACTCCAATGATGTATGATATCGCTCACGAAGTTGGGAAAAATGCAGGAAAAGACGACGAATGGGGTATGCAAACATTCGCAAAAGATATTACATTGAAACGCCTATCTGAGCCAGAAGATGTCGCTGCAGCGGTTAGCTTCCTTGCTGGACCAGATTCAAACTACATTACAGGTCAAACCATTATCGTCGATGGTGGTATGCAATTCCATTAAGATACATAAAAAGAGGTTGGAAAATGATCCAACCTCTTTTAATTGTTTTAATTATCAGTTAGAGAGATACTTTCTCAGTATCTCTAAATTTCTAGTAATTTACCAAGTATCCATTCCTAAATGGCTTTATACTCTTTAAACCCAGAATTCTTAATTAAAAACAATTAGATATAAAATGAAGTAAATAATTATCAATACCAACTCTACTGCAAGTTCAAATCTAACATCACGACCTTCAACTGCATTTTTGAAAATAGCTACAGCTAAGCCAAATATAATGATAATTAACAATCCCAAGATCATTATTCTAAAACAACCTTCCTATTCCTTTACTCTCCCAACTGGGCACTATAAACTATAATCTGATCAACCGTATCAGACAAGAACTGAATCGTATCACTGAGTGGTTTATCCGTTGAGATATCGGCTCCGATAATCATAGCTGACTCAAGTGGTGTCTTGCTACCACCTGATTTGAGGAGATTGAGCCAGTCTCTAGCTCCATTCTCAGAGTTTTTAAGATGAAGGTAACCAGCAGTCGAGATGACTAGTCCTGCAGAGTATGTATAGCTATATAAGCCCATATAGTAGTGAGCTTGGCGTATCCAAGTCAAGGCTGCATCATCATCAATCTCAATAGCATCTCCCCAGAAGTCCATCAAGACCTCCTTCATAATGCTGTTAAGTTTGCTTGCCCCAAAGGTTTCTCCTTCTTCAATCAGTGTATACACCTTACGCTGAAAGGCTGCTTCCAGAAGGTGAGTGATGAAGTTATGGAAATAGGTATCTGTCAAGCGGTGGGCAAGAGCGAAGCGTTTCTGACGTGAATCATCAGACTGGTGTTCCAGGTAATCGCTTAACAGCAATTCATTGAAAGTCGATGGCGCTTCAACATAGTAGGTCGACATGTGGGCGTTGAAGTAACTCTGGTGATTGTCTGAAAAGATAAATTGACCAGAGTGACCAATTTCATGAATCAAGGTATAAACATCACTCAAACGACCTGTCCAGCTCATGAGAACATAAGGATGCACACGGTATGGATCAGCTGCATAGCCACCAGAGTCCTTACCACTATTAGCAGCGAAATCAACCCATCGCTCTTCTTGGTAACGAGCGATTTCTTGACAGTATTCTTGCCCCAGTGGTGCGACAGACTTCATGACCAAATCGTAGGCATCATCAATGCTGACCTCTGGATTTAGAGCACTATCCAAATCCAATTTCCAATCAGCAAAGGTCATCTTTTCAAGACCATTTACCTTGGCAACATGCTTGAGGTATCTCTGAGCGACTGGTGCAAAGTCATTCATGATAAGGTCAATCTGGCGGTCAAACATGGCACGGTCTACTTCTTGCTCAGCTAAAAGATAGTCGAATACTGAGTCATAACCTTTCATATCTGCCAATAATTTCTCAGACTTGACCTGAGCAAGATAGGCTGCAGCTGCGGTGTTTTGATGCTTACGTAGTCCTTCGGAGAAGGAACGGAATGATTTCTCACGAACTTCAGCATCCTCGTGATTTTGGTAGAAATTTTCATAGGTCACAAAGCTATTTTTGTAAGTCTTCCCATGGGCTTCAAAGTCAGCCATTTCAAAGTCGCCAGCTCGCATTTTAGTATAGATATCCTGTGGACTATAGAAAACTTCACCCAGATTAGTCAAGGCCTTCTCCACATCAGCCCCAAGATAGTGGGCTTTTTTGATTTTTGCCTGACGAATAGCCGACGTCAAATGTGGTAAGTTACCCAAACGGTCAAAGACTTCCTCATCTGCAGCCACTAAGGCATCATTAAAGAAGGTTAAGGCGACACTGGCATCTGTCTCAAAGTCCATTCCAGCTTGGGCAATATTGGCAAAATCTTCATTAGCATAGTCTGTCGTCTGAGGCATAAAGGCGTAATTACCGATATGACTCATCTGGATGTAGATTTGCTCCAATTCCGCAAAAGCTTTCTCGAAATCTTCAAAAGTGTGAAGATTGCCCTTATAGTCACGACTAAATTGATTGATATCTTCACCCGCCTTCTCAATCGCACGCAAGAAATCCTCGCGATCTTGGTATAGGGCTGTCAAATCCCAAAGCTCCTTTTCAGGAAATTCTGAACGGTGTTTTTGTTCCATCTTTCTCCTCTTATTTCTCTAATTCTAATAAAACACTAAGGGCTGACAGGGCATAAAGTGGCGCTGTTTCGGCTCGTAGGATGCGAGGGCCAAGTCCTGCCAAAACTGCTCCCTTAACTTCAAAAGACTCAATTTCTGCAGGGGATAAACCACCTTCTGGACCAAAGATAAAGAGCATTTTAGCTCCTTTATCAAGAGCAGCGACAGCTTGTACGAGCGCTGCTGATTCTCCTTCTTTGGCTGACTCTTCATAAGCTACCACGATACGATCAAACTGATCAAGTTGTGCTAAGAAGTCTGATCTTCTCTCAAACAGCTTTATGCTTGGAACAAAGTTCCGCTTGCTTTGTTCTGCTGCTCCAAGGGCGATTTTTTCTAGTTTCTCGACCTTTTTGCCCAATTTCTTGCCGTCCCATTTGGCGACTGACCAGTCTGCAGGAAAGGCCCAAATCTGACTAGCACCCAGTTCCGTCACTTTTTGAGTGATGAACTCTAGCTTATCTCCCTTGGGAAAGCCAGAGGCAATGGTCACTTGGACTGGCAGTTCCACATTGTCAGCTAATTCTTCAACCAACTCAAACTGACGTGCTTCCACATTTACTACGCGCGCCAAGCGCTTAATACCATCATCAAAGACCAAAGTAACCTCATCATTTTCCTTCAGGCGCATGACCTGAAACATGTGCTTGCTGGTTTCCTTGTCCTCGATAGTGACAGGAGAGATTGCACTCCCCTTGACAAAATACTGCTGCATGCTAGCCTCCAATCACACCATAAATATCCTTGGTTTTCTTGAAGACACAGGCATTCCACTCCCCTTGGATCATGTGGGTTTCAAGGAAAAATCCAGCTGCTTCTGCTGACTCACGCACCATGTTCCACTTGTCCTTGATAATGCCACTCATGATCAGGTAGCCTTCATCCTTGACCAAACGATAAGCATCATCCGTCAGATGAATGAGGATATCCGCCAAGATATTAGCCACGATGACGTCTGCCTTAATCTCCACGCCTTTAAGCAAATCGCCTGGCGCCACATGGATATTTTCCATGCTAGGATTGAGCTCAATATTTTCCTGAGCGACTCGAACCGCTACATCATCTAGGTCATAGGCAAAGATTTCCTTGGCACCTAGGAGTGAGCTTGCAATAGAAAGAACCCCTGAACCAGTCCCTACATCTAGCACTGTTTCGCCACCACGAAGGACCTGCTCCAAGGCAAAAAGACTCATCTTAGTCGTCGGGTGTGTTCCAGTCCCAAAGGCCATACCTGGATCTAGCTTGATAATCTTTTCTCCCGCTGTTGCTTCATAGTCCGTCCATGATGGCACAATGGTCAAATCATGAGTGATACGAGCAGGTTCATAGTATTTCTTCCAGTTGTCTGCCCAGTCTTCCTCAGCCAAGGCAGTCGTACCAATCTTGACTTCTCCTAAGTCCATAAAGTCCGTCAATTCTGCTAAGCGATCCTGCAAGTCCGCTTCAACCGTTGCCACATCAACCGTTTCCGGATAGTAGGCTGTGACCACAATTTCTTCTTGTTGCTCGACCTCAGGGAAAATTTCACCGAAACGGTCCACATTTCCAACATAGTCCATGCTATCTTCAATTGCTACCCCTTGGGCACCCAGCTCAATCAAGAGATTAGAGACCAACTCCTCTCCCTCACGCTTGACTGTAACCTTTAACTCTTGCCATGTTTCCATCATTAAGATACCAAGCCCGTAAAACACAAAGCCAAAATAAGAAACTCTCTGAAGACGTTTGTGTCTAAGAGAAGTTTATCTTTTTGGCACCGTGTTTAGGGCGGGTTCAGTTTAGAAATTTAACTGAACCATCCTTTCTATTTGTCAATCAATTTTTTCATGTAGACCATATCCATACCTTCTTTTTCAGGCTCGATATGAGTTTGACGGTAGCCATTTTTCTTGTAGAAGGCAACCATTCCCGCATCCTGTAATACCGTACACAAATCCCATTGTGTGATGGTTGGAAATTCTTTTTCCAGCAAGCTTAAACCTTTAGATCCATACCCTTTTCCTTGATAGGGAGGTAAAATCGCTGCCGTTCCTAACCAAGCTTTCGTTAACTCGTCATTGGTCTGAATTCGAAGAAATCCAATTTTATCTTCGTTTTCTTTGACAAAGTAGTAATAGCTATTGGGACGCTCGACTAGTTTCCACTTAATTCGTTCACGGTCCTCCAGATAGGGATCATATTCATCTTGGTATTTGTCATATACAGCCTTAAAGCTAGCTATTTGAATCGCAATGACGTCCTCTAAATCCTCTGCTCCTGTTCGTTCAAGTCTTATCATAAACTCTCCTCCAAATAATCCCTCAATCTCCCCTGTAGCTGAGGCACTACTTTACTGGATGTCAAAAATTCCTCAATGTTCATCAGTTTATAGGCCTGACCTTCATCTCCAAAGACAATACTGTCAAACTGATCCTGACTTAACTGACCGACCATAAATACTGACTGTCTGCCTTCATAGAGCATGCTGGGATAGACCTTGCTCCAGAGCAGGCAATCTTCGGTCAAGTAAATGCCTAGTTCCTCATAAACTTCACGCGCCGCGCATTCAAATGGGCTTTCGTCCCCTTCACGACCACCACCTGGCAACTCCCACATATTTGGCCAAGGGATATTTTCCTTGTCATCACGTAAGATAGTCAAGACCTTATCCCCACAAAATAAGGCAATCTTGCAGCCTGTGAAATCAGAAATCTCTAGCTCCATGCTAGACTCCTAATATCTCGGATAAGGGTAAAATTCTCCTTCTTCCAATCCAACTTTTCCTTCTTCAAAGACTTCTTGGTTCCATTCCATGACGAATTCTTCTGCTTCTGGGTCTTCCAAAAAGTCCATGAGGGCATCTAGTCCAACTTCTGCAGTATCTTTAAGGAATAGCGCAAAATAAGCTAAAAATTCACGAGAAAAACCTTTCTTCGGCAGGTAAGGGATGACTGTGAGATAGTCTTCTGCATTAACTGTTGACTTGGCAGGATTGTAAAAAAGTACCGCTTCTTCAAAAAGGATATCATCTGACGAAACCTCTCCGTCTTCATCTAACATCTCCACCCTTGCAGGATTTTGCGCCTCTAGCAGAAAACTCACTTCAACCGCATGATTGCGCTTGTCCCAGCTAATCTCATAATCAAAAGGAAAGTTCTTGTCCAACTCTTCTTGTAAAACATCTAAAAATCCGTATGTTGCCATGTTGTCCTCTTTCTATACGACTCTTAAATCGCCCCGAATACTCGGAAATATGCTAAAATAGATACTACCATCTTACCACATTCGTATCAGAAAATCCATGTTAGAAAGGACTGCTATGCCAGACAATCTCGCGCTTCGCATGCGCCCCAAAACCATCGACCAGGTCATCGGTCAGGAGCATCTAGTTGGACCAGGCAAGATTATCCGCCGTATGGTGGAAGCCAATCGCCTATCCTCTATGATACTCTACGGACCTCCAGGAATTGGTAAAACCAGTATTGCCTCGGCCATCGCTGGAACGACCAAGTATGCTTTTCGGACCTTCAATGCCACTGTTGATAGTAAAAAACGTCTCCAAGAAATCGCTGAGGAAGCTAAATTCTCAGGTGGCCTTGTACTGCTACTAGATGAGATTCATCGTCTTGACAAGACTAAACAAGACTTTCTCTTGCCTCTCCTAGAAAGTGGACTGGTCATCATGATCGGGGCGACAACTGAAAATCCTTTCTTTTCTGTCACGCCAGCCATTCGTAGCCGTGTTCAGATTTTTGAGTTGGAACCCTTGTCTAACCAAGATGTCAAAGAGGCCATTCAAATCGCCCTGACTGACCCTGAACGAGGCTTTGATTTCCCTGTTGAGTTAGATGATGATGCCCTTGATTTTATCGCAACATCTACCAACGGTGATCTCCGTTCTGCCTTTAACTCGCTGGATTTGGCAGTTCTCTCCACTCCAGCTAATGACAAAGGTATACGTCATATCACGCTTGACATCATGGAAAATAGTCTGCAACGGAGTTACATTACTATGGACAAGGATGGAGACGGGCACTATGATGTTCTATCTGCCCTTCAAAAGTCTATTCGCGGATCAGATGTGGACGCTAGTCTCCACTATGCTGCTCGCTTGATAGAGGCCGGTGACCTTCCTAGCCTAGCTCGTCGTTTGACTGTGATTGCTTATGAAGATATCGGTTTGGCCAATCCCGAAGCCCAGATTCATACCGTGACTGCTCTGGATGCAGCACAGAGGATCGGTTTCCCCGAAGCCCGCATCCTCATTGCCAATGTTGTGATTGATTTGGCCCTTTCTCCAAAATCCAACTCAGCCTATGTAGCTATGGACAAGGCTCTGTCTGACCTTAAAACCTCAGGTCACCTACCAATCCCACGTCACCTGCGAGATGGCCACTATAGTGGTAGCAAGGAATTAGGCAATGCCCAAAACTACCTCTATCCACATAACTACCCAGGTCACTGGGTCAAACAAGAGTACTTGCCAGAAAAAATTCGCAACCATAGCTACTTCTCACCAGAAGATAGTGGAAAATACGAACGTGCCCTGGCTCAACGCAAGGAAACCATTGATAAATTACGAAACTTATGAAATCCTTTTCAAAATTTTTAATTTTCCCTTGATTTTTTTTGAAAAAGTGGTATCATATAATCATAGAAACGCTGTGGTGTACGACTTCACATTTAAGTGTTGACCGACTATTTTTTGTATTATTAGGGAAACAAAAGTCTTCTAACAGCATGTAGGCCGTCTCACACGGAAACAGCTTCAGTTAGAGCGAGTTGCCCACCTGCTTAATTGCGCGGGTTCAATACAAACCGTGAAGTTTCGGCACCAATACAGCTTTTTATTTGCCTCCTTAGCTCAGTTGGTAGAGCAGTAGACTCTTAATCTATGGGTCGCAGGTTCGAGTCCTGCAGGGGGCATCTAAATCAACAGGAAGAAGCCTTGATTTACAAGGCTTTTTTGCTTGTCTGTAACTGATTTGCCCCATCATTTGCCCCACTTTTAAATCTATCTTTTCTTTTTGAATCAAATTACATCTTAACAAATAGTGTAAAGCCAGTTACTTTTGCTTTGATGCCATACAATATTTTCATGTAGAGAAGACAAATTTTATCTTCTCTTTTTATTTTCAAAATAATAAAAACTGATTTTCTTTTCATGAATCAGACTGAAACTTCCAAATTTTCCATTTAGTTTATTGATATTTCCTCTAAAAAGGTGTATAATATTTTTACTATTAAACTATACTATATAACAGGATGGTCTTGAAATGAAATTTTCTAATCGTTTATCGCTATTCCTTGCAGGAGTTATTTTTGTCCTTTTAGCACTCTTTCTATTTACAAACCCAGTAGCTAATCTTGTTGCTTACAGCTGGTGGATTTCATTTGGTTTACTGGTTTCTTCTATAGCAGCTATTTTAGGCTATTTCTCTGCACCAAAAGAGCTTCGCTCACCTGTTTATCTTTTCCAAGGATTTGTTAGTCTTCTCTTAGCTCTTTACCTCGTTGCTTATGGCTTTGTGACCCTGCCGGTCGTCATTCCGACCATTGTAGGAATTTGGTTAATTGTAGAAGCCATTATTGCTTTCTTTAAAGGCAATCGTCTAAGATTGATTTTCCCTATTATTGGTAGCAATATCATGTGGGTAGCCTTGCTTGAATTTTTACTAGGTCTAGTGATTCTGTTCAATCCAGTGGCTACAGGTGTCTTTGTCGTTTATGTCATTGCCTTTTCATTTTTAGTTACTGGCTTCACCTACATTATTGAGGCCTTTCGTAAATAGTCTAGTTGCTATTTCTATCGCATTCAAAAAAGCTGGGAAATCATATTCTCAGCTTTTTCGTCTCTTTAATTATCACTTTTTCGCATTCCATTCTGCGTAGAATTGCTCCAAGTATTCTTCCAAAAAGTGATGGCATAGTGCTCTAGCATTCGATAAGTTGCAATAATAACCGGTCGAGAACGGGGCATCGACTCAATCATACCGAAAATAAAAGAGCGAATGTTATCTGCAAAAAGAAAGCTTAGATTCTTTGCGATTTCAACAAAAAAAGCACTGTTTGTACTGACCCCAAAAAGTTAGACAAGTAATTTAAGTGAAGGATTTAGTTCTGTATTTCACAGGACTAATGTAAGTGGCTCATTTGGACTATCCTCCTGTTTTGTTTTGTCACTTACAGTATAGTCCTTTTAGGCTTTTCAGAATTAAAACAGTTTGTTCAAACTGAAAATACAAAATTAGCTCAGGCTTCAATTGTAAAAGCTGAAAATGGTGTTGTTAACGTCAAAGATAGCTTTGATTTGATGAATTCCCTAGGAGATGATTATTTCGAAGGCGGATTAATTGGTAGTTTAATCGGAATTTTAGGTGGACCACTAGGTGTTCTCTTTGGTTTTGCTACTGGTGGAGCAATTGGCGCCTCCGTTGGTTCAGACAAAGAATTGATCAATTCGGCATTAATTACAACCGTTAGTAAAAAGTTGACTAATGGCGAAGTAGCTATTATTGCACTTGTACAAGAAAATGATGAATCTGTTTTAAATGCTATTTTTGAAAAGTATCAGGTTGACATTGCTAGATGGGATGTCGCTACTGTTGCGGCAGAGATAGAGTCAGCTCTCAAAATTCAAGAAGATTTAGAGCATCAAGCTAAAGCTCGCTTAATTGCGGATAAAAAAGAAGCTCGTCGTGAAAAATTTGATAAATTGAAAGCTAGTATTAAAGAGAAATTTTCGAAAAAAAATTAACAGACTGAAGAGACTGAGGTAATTAGGAATCGGTAAACAGTCCATCTCTGATTACGAAAAACAAAAAAGCTATCCTACCTTTGCAAATTTGGATAAGATAGCAGAATATTTTAATGCAACTCCAACCCAACTCTTTGGAACGAGTAAAGAGATTGAGTTAGAAAAGAGTGTTCTTGAATCTAATGAATACTCTGATAAAGTAAGTGAAATCTTAAAAGCTGTTAAATACATCGAGCATTTCCTACATACTGATGGACAGTACTTAGAGGATTTACTTTACCTAACAAGAGGCAACCAACTATACACAGAAGATGGAAAAGAGTTGTATATTGATCCAACTTCTCAGAAAAGAACACTTCATACCCAATATGAACCTGGTTTTATTGAAGCAAGAGATAAATCTCCACTAGAACTCTTAATTGAAAATAAGGAGCTATTAGATTAAATAAAAAAAGCGAGTTTTAGGCTCGCTTTTTCTATGAAGTATAACTTCTAAGGACTTTGTCTTCAATCTGAGACCCCTAAGAGTCTTCGCATTACTTATGCAATTCTTTATTACTCAATGTATGAAAAATCCCCCACAGAAGAATATTTACAATGATAAACAGCAATATTTCCACTAAATTAAAGTCTATCAAATTCCGTGACCGCATTGCCACCATAGCTTGGGAGTAGGGATAGATTAAAGATAATTTATCAGATACAAAAATCATCATGAATCCTACGAAAGTACCAATAGAACCAATTCCCACAGATTTACTAAAAACACGAGTTTTAGCTGTCACAAAAAACTGTACTGCCATCATACTAATTGTTCCAAAAATCCCCAATAAATCCCACTTAAGGTAGGTGAACAAATTAGAAATTTCTAAATGAATTAGGTGAGCACTGACATAAAAAATACCAAACAAGAACAACTGTAAAACAGCAATAAACAAGATAATTACTATTTCTTTTGCCAACAATAATTTCCCAAGACTGACATTATTAGCTCTGAGAAATTCAATATTTTTCCTATCAAACTCTTTTCCTAACATCATGGCTACATAAATGCTGACCAAAATCGGAAAGAAAAGCTGGCTATAATAGAAGGTCAATTGTCCCCATAAAACAGGCACTTTTTCACTTTCTGCAACCATAGAATAAGCTGCACCTAAGTAAATACCAAGACCAATCAGGCTACAAAAAGCTAAGAAGAAAATACCAATCATCAACATGGAAAATTTTTGGGTTTTCCGCCATTCTACTGATAGATAAGACATCATAGCTTGCCTCCTTTCTTTTCAACTAGATAGAGAGATAAGAAGAGATAGATTAGGGCTATTGGCAAATATGTAAAGAGTTTAAATCCTAGGTTTGTCGCCAAAACATAACTCACTTGACTGGCGACTTTCTGGTAATCCACCAGAGACAGATATGCTATACCACCAAATGGGAAAATCAGCTGTAGAAAAGCTGTTGCATGACCAAATCCAACTCCAAGAAATCCTCCGAAAATCCCTAATGCCATTATCAATGCCTGCTTTTTCAGTAAAAACTGCAAAGTCAAAAACAGACAGGTTAAGACAAAAGATGCTAGCAAGAAAATGACGATTTGCCAGAGGATTAGGCTAACAGGCATTTCTAGACCAGAAAAGTTTGCAATCAACTGGACTACTACTCCCTCCAAAATAGCGAGAAAGGTCAAAACGAACATAGTCAGGCCAAGCTTACTCAGAAAGATATGCCGTACATTTTCACCATTTGCCAAAAGCAGTTTGAAAGTGTTGCCCTCCTTCTCGTTCTTGACAATCCGGGATACAAAGAGAGCAATCACGATAGGGAGAATCAAGCCATTTACTTCTTTTATCATATAGAAAATTAGGTTAATCTGGTGCATGTCTGGATTACTTAGGTAACGTGTAGCGGCTGCAATTGCCCAAGCAAATCCGACTCCCATAACTAGTATGATAATGAAGAAGGATTTGGTTCGTTTTGCCTTGAGCAATTCAATAGACAAATTATTCAACATAAGACTCACTCCTTGGTTAAGTTGAGGAAGATAGATTCCAAGGTTTCTTGTTCTTGCTTCACTTCATAAATTGGAACTTCCTCGACTATTAAATCTCGTAACAAACTAGAAATCTGCTGGTCGGCAAGGTTAGTCAGCTTGAGTTTATCCTCATGTATTTCTAACATCTTGCACGGATAACCAAATAACACTTGGCTAATGGCTTCACGTCGACCTCTAAAATCCCCACGCACTTCCAGCCATTTATTGGACTGAATTTTACGAATTTCTCCCTCGTAAACCAGTTGACCATGATTGATAATCCCTACACGGTCAGCGATATGCTCTACTTCAGAAAGGATATGGGTAGAGATGAAGACAGTAATGCCCTGTTCTTTTGCCAACTTGATAATCAGTTCCCGAATTTCATGAATCCCTGCTGGGTCTAGCCCGTTAGTTGGTTCATCCAGTATCAACAAACGCGGTTTCTTGACTAAGGCAAAGGCTAAAGCCAAACGCTGTTTCATACCCAGAGAATAATCTTTAACCAATTTTTTCTTGTTTTTAGGTTGATCTAACCCAACAATTTTCAAGGTTTCCTGAATATTTTTCTTATCAAATCCAAGGATTTTTTGGAAAACCAAGAGATTTTCATAGCCTGTCAAATTAGGATAATAAGACGGTTCTTCAATCATAGAGCCAATCTGATTAAGATACTGCTTGTCCGTACCTATGGATTGACCGAACACTTCAATATCCCCAGCTGTACGAGAAATCAAAGACAAAATCATCTTCATGGTGGTTGTTTTCCCAGCTCCATTTGGACCTAGAAAACCATAAATCTCACCTTGTTGAACTGATAAGGAACTAAGGTTAACTACCTGAGTGTCCTTAAATTCCTTTTGTAAGTTTTTTATCTGTAAAACATTACTAATCATTATGAACTTCCTCCATTAAACTAAAAAATTTTCTATAATTTTGATTTCCATGAATCAAATTATCATGAGTATCTTTGATAACATCTCTACTACTCTTATCAACAAAAATGATAGAATCAACATAATTCACAATATCTAATTGGTGAGTCACTATTACCATTGTTTTGTCTGAATAAAATGGATTTGGATTACTCCACCACCAGCACCAAGAACGTTATCAAGTTCTTCAAGAGTCAATTCTTGAAGAGAATTCATTGCTTCAATCTCAACGAGATTCATTTGTTGTTTAACCATTTGGAAATACCTCACTGATTAAAATTAATTTGAGAAGTATCTCTATCTAGGTTATGTCTTTATTATAGACATGCTAGATTAATTTTAAACTAAGCTAACCTTAATTTTACATTAAGATTAAAGTATTTTTCTTTTTTTCACTCTTTTAAATGGTATAATTTAAATAAGCGAGGTAAGATTATGAGTTTCGAACAACAACTCCTGAATAAGCACATCCTTATCATTGATGACGACAAAATTTTAAACTCTTCCATAAGAGATATTCTCACTGCCTACGGATTTTCCAATCTAACATCAGCCTATGATATAGAATCTAGTTTGGACATGATTGAAATAGAGCAGTTCGACCTTTTCCTTTTGGACATTATGCTACCCGATGGGGATGGCTACACATTAGCAAAACATATCCGAAAAAAAGGCGATACTCCTATCCTCTTTCTGACTGCCAAAAATAATCCTGAAGATGAGATAGCTGGTTTCAATGCTGGTGGTGATGATTATATCATGAAACCCTTCATTCCAAAAAATCTTATCTATCGTATTATGGCTCTGCTCCGTAGAAGTTATAAATCAGAACAGGAAACAATACAGATTGGACAGACTTTGGTGAGTTTTCGGAATGCAACAGTACAAAAAAATGGAGCAGAAATTTCTATTACGCCAATTGAAATTCAGATTTTGAAAAAACTTTACGATAATAAAAATTACATCGTTTCAACCGAATCTCTCTGTGATACGATTTGGGGAGTGGATAGCTTTGGTTATGAAAACTCTTTGACTGTACATATTCGGAAAATTCGAGAAAAAATAGAAGAAAATCCTTCAAAACCTCAATATTTAAAGACAGCTAAAGGGCTAGGATATAAATTGTTATCATGATTATGAATCAAACCAAAATTTTAAGGTATTCACTAAAGAAATTTATCTTTTCTTCCATCATTATCTTTATTACCAATATTATTCTAATTGCCAGTTTTGTTTTCTACATTAGTAAAAAGCAAACTGCTACTGAGACTGTGAAAATAATTTCTGAACACATTACCATCACAAATAATAACGTCCACATACCTGAAAATGATATTTCTAGTCTAAAAGAACAAAAGTTATGGCTCATGGTATTGGATAAGCAGACTGGAAAACAAGTGTACGAACAGTATAAACCTACAGAAGTTCCTTCGCAATTTGACTACGGGGACATTTTACAGTTTTCTCGCTATTATCTTTCAGATTATCCTGTTTTTAGTCAGATAAAAGGTGGATACATCATTGTTGTTGGTTTTCCAAAAGATAAAATTGCTCGTTATAGTTTTAATTACTTAGATATAGATAGTCTCCGCCTGTTTCCACTAATAGCATTTGGAGTATTGCTTTTCAACTGCCTTTATTTCGCTTTTCTTTACTACTATGGCGTGACGCATATCAATCGTAAAATTGTGCCTCTTGTAACTGCTATTCAGAATCTCCCATATGGTTTAAAAAATCCAATAAATTCTATATCAGAACTAGAATATCTTACAACTGCAATTAATCAAACCGATACTCTACTCAAAGAGAATGAAGTCTTTAAAGAGCAATGGATTTCAGGTATTGCACACGATATCAAAACACCTCTTTCTGTCATCATTTCTAACGCGTCCTTGTTAAATGATTCTGAACTAGATACACAGTTTAAAAAACATATTCGTCCAATATTGACGGAATCCTATTACATCCAAAATGTTTTAAATGACTTAAATATAGTAGCTCGCCTTTCATCCGGTCATCTTCAATTAAATCAGACTGAAACAAAAATTATCCCCTTCTTCAAAGACATTCTCATCCATATTTTAAATCAAGAAATCTGGAATGAATTTGAATTTGAATTTGATTACGATTATTCACTTGTTAATCAATCTATCATGATTGAGCAGTTTTTAATCACAAGAGTTATCCATAATATCATCTACAACTCTGTTTTACATAACGAAAAGGGTTGCACAATAAGAATCCACTTATACAAAAAAGATACAAATGTAATTGTCGAAATCAAAGATAATGGACAGGGAGCTTCACCAGAAAAAATTGCTGAACTTAATGAATTATCTTTTAAAAACATTGATATTTCTAAAATTAGAACGACTGGAATTGGGCTAAAAATTTCAAAACAAATTGTTGATTTGCATCAGGGTTCTATTTCGTTTGCTAGTATCCAAAATGAATTCTTTGAAAGTATCATTTCACTTCCAATTTTCAACATTACCAATTAGCCAAAAAATGGAGAAGAACCATTAGAGTTTTCTCCATTTTATTCATCTTTAGTCTAATCATTGAGTATTATAGGCTTTTAAACCAAATTCCGAGAATACATTTGAAATAAAAAAGAATGCTGATAAATCAACATTCTTTTTAAGTATTATTTGCAAAAAACAAGATATTTTGTCTGTTTAGCTACCAAAAAGATACCATATCTGCTTATTTTTTCTTACAATTTTTTTGATGTGCTTTTAATTTCTTCATCGCCCAATCATAATGACTTGAAGTAGTGCTTACAAAATACGAACCAAGTACACTTCCTCCTACCCACTTATAGACATCTTTTGAAAACAATTCTTCTCCTAACCTACAATATTTGTACAAATTTTATAGGTTTCATCTAATAGAAACTTATAACTTGGGATTTGTTTACTTACAGTACGCCTCTATTTTATCCTCATATTTTTTCAAAAGTTCCCGTGAATATATTTTTTCATTTTTTGAATCTCTAACTTCTTTCCAAAGGATAGCTGCAGCTTTTAACTTGTTAGAATAGTATTCGCTAAATTCATCTGCACAAAAATCTTTTAAAAATTGGTTCCATTGGCAAACTGAATTATCATATTTGGCATAGTCTGATTCTCCATAGTATATTTTAATCATATCTTGGATTGTAAATTTTATATCGTTATCCCTTTTTACTTTTCGCCAAGCTGTTGCCATATCAGCATTAAATTTAAACGAATTAACGCCTATTACCTCTGAAAAATATTCTCGAAATTTTTGGTTAAAAGAAAATCCGCATTCAAGTAACGGTGTATCTAATGTTATAACTTCGGATTGATTTTTGTTTCCTTTGCTCAAAAATTTTTCTATCCTATTTCCCTTAAAATATTGTTCTATAATATGATTCAGCTCCTGTTTTGTACATCTATACTCCAATCCAAGAGATTTACAAATTTGTGAAAGTTCATCTCGATACCAGTAGTATCTGTTAAATTCTTCAAATGATTTTATATCTCGAAAATCAGGTCTATTCTCTTTCAAATGCTTACCTCTACACCTTCAAATTTGTCTTATTATACCATATTTATCCCTGTCACATAAAGCTATAACAGAAAAATATTACAATCTTGTAATTACTGTATTTCTATTAAGCTTAACTTTGCCTTTTCTCTTGATATAGTCTTCAATATCAAACACATTCTTTTTATCTAATTCTTCAAGCAACTTCTAATTGAGTAAATCCTGTTTCTAATAGGAAACCTTTATGAGTCATTCGTTTTTGCCCCACTTTTGCCCCATTTTTAAATTCTGACATTGAAAATACCTAAAAGTATTTCCCTAAAATCAGCTATATTTCAACATTTTTGTTTATTTTCAATATGAAAAGTTCTTACAAATCCATGTAGGGGGCATATAAACAACAGGAAAAAGCCTTGAAATCAAGGCTTTTTTGTTGTTCTAAAGTAGGTTTATCCCCCATTTTTTTATGAACTGCCTTTCCAGACATCTCTGATTATGAAAAACAAAAAAGCTATCCTACCTTTGCAAATTTGGATAAGATAGCAGAATATTTTAATGCAACTCCAACTCAACTTTTTGGAACTAGTAAAGAGATTGAATTAGAAAAGAGTGTTCTTGAATCGAATGAATACTCTGATAAAGTAAGTGAGATCTTAAAAGCTGTCAAATACATCGAGCATTTCCTACATACTAATGGACAGCACTTAGAAGATTTACTTTACCTAACAAGAGGCAAACAACTATACACAGAAGATGGAGATGAGTTGTATATTGATCCAACTTCTCAGAAAAGAACATTTCATAACCAATATGAACCTGGTTTTATTGTAGCAAGAGATAAATCCCCACTAGAACTCTTAATTGAAAATAAGGAGCTATTGGATTAAATAAAAAAGCGAGGATAACCTCGCTTTTCTGTTGTATAATCTTATCTTCGAAAGCCGTTTTCCCGACGGCTTTTTTGTTAGACTAAATATGTCAGAAGGAGGGAGAAATATGATTTCACAAGCTAAGTATTTTGAGCAAAGAAAAACAGTAAACCTTTTTCCGATTTACTGTTCCTCTGTTATTCTTATTAAGTTGCTAGTTCAACAAACAATTGGGATTTATTGCTTCGTTGCTTTAGAAAAAAATAACAAATAAACTCCAAATATAAATTTAATTATTGCATCAATATAGGCAAATAGTACCAAAGGGACATCAGAAAAAATATACCCCATGATAATATTAATAGTGCACATAATTCCTAATAAAATCATTGATTTTCCATGTACAAAATATAATGGGAAAAAATGCAATGCTGTGACTAATAATGCCCCCAACCATATCAATCTCCAATTCTCCGTAACAAAAAATGAACCGCCTAAAAAAACCATTAATATAAACAGAAATATTATTGAGTATTGAGAAACCTTATTTTGAAATTTAGTCGATGGTCCAGTGGATAGTTTTTTTAGTAAGTCTTTATTCATATTAATCGTAAAAAAGAAGACTATATAACCACTAGTAAACACTTGCATATTTATAATTTGTTGTCCACCTATTAAGGTAGCAACTGCGATAACTACGGCAACCGCAATTAACCACAAACCGCAAGATTTTTTATTATTAAATTCTAACTTTTCGTTTTTTTCATATCCTAACATTCGCCGAAAAACCTCTCTAAATTCTAATTTATTTGTCTATGTTACTTAATATTATAGTATGTTTTAGGCATTTTTTCTACTGCCAGATTTCATACTCACTCGCTACTACTCCCCATTAGAATGTATTGGCATTTACTATAAAAGGGAACAGAGGTTCATACGAAGTCTTCTGGCAATATCCGTTAGTGATACCTTCTCAGTTAGAAGTTGAGCATCCTTTTGTCGGACAAGGTTAGAGATTAGGAAACCTTTATGAGTCATTCGTTATTTTTGCCCCACTTTCGCCCCATTTTGAAATATTTACATTGAAAATACCTAAAAGTATTTCCCTAAAATCAGCTATATTTCAATATTTTTGTTTATTTTCAATATGAAAAGTTCTTACAAATTCATTCTCTTCCCAAGTAATAATATCTCCAAAGGCTGTTACGAACAGAGGAAAAAGAAGTAAGGAACTATTCATAATAATAGCCGTAGCAAATTTTTGCATTTTTGCCTTATCTTTTTTAAGATAGTACTATTAAAAAAGGAAAGGTGAAAATCATGGAAACATATACACTTGCAAATGGGGTTGCTATTCCTAAAATTGGTTTTGGAACTTGGCAAATTGCTGAAGGCGAAGAAGCCTATAACAGCGTTAGCTTCGCACTTAAGGCGGGTTACACACATATTGATACCGCACAAATTTACGGTAACGAGGTTTCCGTAGGTAAGGCGATTGCTGATAGTGATTTGGCACGTGAGGATATTTTCCTAACCACCAAACTTTGGAATGATAAGCACGATTACGAGTTGGCTAAGACTTCTATCGATGAGTCTCTCGAAAGACTTGGTGTGGATTATTTGGATCTTTTGCTTATCCATTGGCCTAATCCAAAGGCGCTTCGTGAGAATGATGCTTGGAAGGCTGGCAATGCGGGTGCATGGAAGGCTATGGAAGAAGCTTACAAAGAAGGTAAGGTGCGTGCTATCGGTGTGTCTAACTTTATGCAACATCACCTAGAAGCTCTTATTGAAACAGCTGAAATTTTTCCACATGTCAATCAAATCCTCTTGGCTCCAGGTTGTGACCAAGAAGACTTAGTTGCCTATTGCCAAGAGCGCGATATCCTTCTTGAAGCCTATAGTCCACTAGGTACAGGTGGCATTTTTGGAAATGAAGATGTTGAAGCAGTGGCTGAACGTAACGGTAAATCTGTGGCACAAGTTGCTCTGCGTTAGAGCCTTCAAAAAGGTTTCTTGCCACTACCTAAGTCTGTGACACCTAAAAATATAAAAGCTAACTTGGATATCTTCGGCTTCGACTTATCAGAGGAAGATATGGCGGTCTTGGATAAGATTCAAGGCATCAAAACTCAGGATGATCCTGACACAGTTAATTTTTAATAGGATTTTAAGCAACTCGTCAGGGTTGCTTTTTAGCGTGTTTCTTTAGATTTGCTATGATGAAACTATCATTTTTTATTTATAGATGGGAGTTACGTAATGGAGTCTCGAAATCTTTTGCCTCAGAATACACGTACTTCATTATCAATCGTCAAACACTCCGCCTGTAATCTGGTACATGAGGTAAATGTGCTCCAAGGTTTTGACAATTCGCGCCACATAAAGTTATTTAAGCATCTCCTTTTCTCTCATTACCATTTTCTGTTATAATAAATTGTACTTCTAAAATAGAAAGGTCTTAAGATGACAACTCTTATTAAACATAAACGTGTAGAATTTTCAGAACTTTTTTATGACTTAGTTTTTGTTTTTGCAATTTCAAAAGTAACTACTTTAATCGACCATCTTCATAACGGTATTTTGACTTGGAATTCTTTCCTTGATTTTTTCATTGCTATTTTGTTTCTCATCGATTCCTGGATGATTCAAACCGATTATACCAATCGCTATGGAAAGAACTCTTTATTTAACATAGTAATCATGTTTATCAAAATGGGAATTTTACTCTTTATAGCCAATATGATTGGACCTGATTGGCAACAATATTTTCATTATCTCTGTTGGGCTATTGGTACATTAACCCTTACCTTATTTTTTCAATATTTGGTTGAATTTTTTAGAAAATCAACCGATGATGCTAATCGGGAAAGTATCAAAAGTTTTCTATGGATAACAGGTCTAGGAAGTTTAGGAGTCTATCTAGCAGCTCTTCTTCCTATTTACCTTAGAGTCTATATCTTATTTGCTAGTATTCTGCTAACATTTATTATGCCAAGTATCTTGCTTAATAAAGATAAGCATTACCAGGTAAATCTCCCCCATTTAATCGAGCGCATCTCCCTTCTTGTCATTATTATGTTTGGAGAGATGATTACGGAGCTAGCTAACTTCTTTACAATCGAGAATTTCTCGATTTATTCGGTTCTTTATTTCATTATTATGATTTCTCTGTTCTTGTTTTATTTTGGTCAATTCGACCATGCTATTGATGAAAAATCTAATCAAAAGAGACTATTTCTAATTTACAGTCACTATCCTATTTTCATTGGACTTCTTATGATGACCGTTTCGATGAGTTTTCTTCAGAATCCTGAAGCTAATCGTCTCTTTGCAACCAGCTTCTCTTATATCGGATTTGGCCTCTTTCAAGCTGCTGTCCTAGTAAATGGGCCCTATAACAAACACTATCTTCGCTATTCGAAAAGTTACTACTGTGTCCAAGCGACACTCTATCTGGCTGCCTTGATTCTCTCTTTGCTTTTCGCTTCTAATCCTATAACAGTGTTGAGTATTGCAACCATTTTAGCTCTAGCTATAGCCATTCATTTTATTTATTTTTATATGACACAGAATAAAAAATATTCCAAATCTAACTGGGGGATATTTTAATGAGTTTATAACATTAAAAAGCTTTGGGAACCAAGGCTTTTTTTTCATTAATTTGTTTTTCCATTTTATCCTCCGATTTGAACTCGCACTGACATTTATTTATAACAACACTATATATCTAGTATGGCATAATCATTAGGTATTATAGGTTTTCAAACCAAATGTGAGTCATTCGTTTTTGCCCCACTTTTGCCCCATTTTTAAATCCTGACATTGAAAACACCTAAAAGTATTTCCCTAAAATCAGCTATATTTCAACATTTTTGTTTATTTTCAATATGAAAAGTTCTTACAAATTCATGCAGGGGGCATCTAAACAACAGGAAAAAGCCTTGATTTCAAGGCTTTTTTGATGTCAAATAACTTTTTGTAGCAAATCATTATAAAGGTTTTCCAACCTTATCAAACTTATCATTTATTCTCAATCAATTGCTAGCAATATTTGATAAGACCAACTGTTTTTTACAGTACAGAGCTAGTCTATAATTAACTAAACTATACTAATTTGTGCCCATATTACATGGCCAATCCGCATAGAGATTAAAATGGGCTATTATGAATTCATAAATTTTCGCAACAGAACAAGAGCAAGTCATTTAGAAATAAAAGAGAAGAGAATCTTTCACTCTCTTCTTAGTATATCTTATTAAATTCAGTCTTTCTCAATCTACCTGATTTTCCTTTGCAACGACAAATTCTTTAACCAATCGATAGATAACAGCAAATATCGGTGTAAAGAATATCATCCCAAGTAAGCCAAAGAGATTGCCTCCAATACTAGCAGCCGCAAGCGTGAAAATAGCTGGCAAACCAATAGACTGACCTACAACTCTAGGATAAATAAGGTTTCCTTCAATCAGCTGTATAACTTGATATAGAAGAAGAGAAAGTAAGGCTTGAGTAGGACTCACTGTGAAGATAAAAATCGCTCCCACAACACAAGCAATCATAGGCCCTACATAAGGAATGAACGATAGCACTCCTGCAAAGATACCTGTCATTACTCCATAGGGTATCCCAAACACGCTGTAACCAACCGCTATCATAACTCCTATGATAACTGCTTCAATCAGCTGACTCATCAAAAATTGGTCATAAGTCTCTAGTGCTACTTGTCCAATGTAAGTCAACTTTATCACCACCTTCTCTGGAAGAAAAACTTTTAGAAGTCGACTCGTCATCGCTGCCAAATGTTCCTTACTGGATAAAAATAAAAAGGTGAAGACTATAATCAAAAAGGCATTCATCAAACTTGAAAAAATATTGCCGATATTACTAGTCAGACCTGATAAAAAACCTATCAAAGCTTGGCTAATAGAACTAGATTGTCCCTGTATGCCTGATACGATAGTTGACAACATGTCTTTGGTTACAAATTCCGAGCTGCCTAGCAATTTCCCAAGTTGAGTCAGGACTGTTGAAAGGACTGTTCCCAGCTGACTAATAGTCTGGGCTAGGGTTGGCAGCACCAAAACCAAAAGAGCAATCACGATTAAGATAAGAGCTAGGAAAACAAGTACCATGGCAATCGGACGACGCAACTCTGCCTTTACCTTCAATTTAACTAAGTACTGTTCAATTTTTTTCATAGGAACATTAAGCACAAAAGCAATAACAGCACCATAAATCAAGGTTGATATTACATCAAAGAGAGAGATTGCTCCTGATATAAAGCTCGATGCATTCAGAATTACAAGAGCAACCAGCCCTATAAAAAGTATTAACGGGGTGTATTTTTTTACTAAGTTCATAAATTCTCCTTAATAAACATGTTTAGATACGACTATACTATTTGGTTTTTCAAACTCTCGATTAAGGTAGGCTTGGTAAGTTCCTGGAGCGATAAATCCTTTGGGTGAGAGGATATCGGTGCCAGCCTGACCGACTATGGTATCAGCCAAGAGCACACAGTTTGTAGATAAGACAAAGTAGGATTTAAACTTAGATTTGATAAATTTATAAAGTTCCCCATCTGTCTCATGTCTGATTTTATAAGCGTAGGTGTAGTCTTCCTTACCATCACCTGTCATGATTTTATCTGCACTTGGCTCCCATGGAATCGTCAGTTGTTTCAATTCAGCCAACTTTTTCTGAACTGCTTTTTCCATTTCAGGCGTCAAATCTATCCCATAACCAAAAAGCGTTTTTTGACTCTCACGTTTACATAGGTCAATGTACTTGTCACGATCACAGAAATATAAGACACCATCTCCTACCATGCCAAATAAGGTCTCAGAAGACGGATCATAGTTGCCATAAGAAATAACACGGCCTTGATAGCAGATATCCACATGACCAATTGCCGAAAACAGAGAGGTCTCAGCTGTATGAACAAAAATTTCAAGCTCCGCTGTCTTACCAGACTTCACCATTCCAAGATGGATATCCTCTCTCTCATCAGCATTTTCCTGCATGAATTTGTTGATTTTTGCTAAAGTTCTTGCAGGGATGAGAGCGGCTAGGACAATAGGTAAGCTAATTCTAATGCGACGTTTGAGATGGTTTTTCCCAATTTCCTCCTCAAACAAGAAACCATCACGGATATTGGACACACCATAAAGGAAAAAATAAGCCCCTAATACAAAGAGTTGAAAGACAGAATTTCCTGTAGAGGACAAAAGACTAGTCCCACCAAGAAAAACTAGTACGAGTCCATCTAGTAAGAGACGAAAACGAGGTCGAATTTTGTTTTTGCGGTAGAGAACATAGGTGACAAGGTTAATACTAGCATGAAAAATCTGATAAACTCCAATCACAAGAGCCAAAATATAAATCGGCACATCCGTCGCAAGATTGGAGCCAAGCAAATATCCCAGCACTAACAATTTAACCAGTGCAACTCCCAAGGTGTCCGTTGACTGACTTTTTTTGAAAATACGTAATACTAAATCTAAGACCGTTGCTATCCAAGCTAAAAACAGAACCAGTCGAATAACCGTCACTGGCAACCAAGTTCCCGTGACCATCAAGATAAGACCTAGCAGAACAAACAAGAAACCCTGAACAAGTAATTTCTTACCTGTCAGACCTAAAGAAAGAATTTTTTCCATAAAAGACCTTTCAAAAATAATAATTAAGCCCTTTGATCAAATTGACTGGTAAATAGCTGACGGCACAAACAGCCTGTGCCAGCAAGACATGGCGACTGACTGTAGCAATGTCACCATCTTGTCTTTTGCACTTCTGAAATTTGTTTTATTGAGTCGAAATCAGAGCTTTTAAAAACTAGCTAAACTTGAAAGCTAACCACAATTGCTAGATAAAAAAGGTGCAACCAATCCTTCTTGTAAAGGTAGGAAAGAATTATATCCATTCCATTAATTATTTATATATTACCTATTGTGACACAATACTCACTATAATTCAACTTTTTACCTATTTAAAACCATAAAGCCTACATAACTCTTTGAAGAGAACAAAAATCTGAATGTAATAAGATAGTACCCATTACCCATATTATAATTAGATTATGAATTGAAGCTTTTTGGAACTAAAATTAGGAATAATTGAGAAAGTAGGGAGGGAAATTTTGCTTTTACCCCATTTTGAAATAATTTCATTTTAGATTTTTCTAAGTTTCTTTCAAAGAGCCTGCAGGGGGCATCTAAACAACAGGAAAAAGCCTTGATTTTAAGGCTTTTTTGTTTATCTAAGTATTTAGGATACACCACCAAAGACAGTTTCCCAATGTTCCACTTCTTCCTTAAATCGTACTTTTCCTTGGCTGTATAATCTCATAATCTTCACAAAGCGAACTGGATTGTTTTGGTTGTACAAAAGAAATACTGCAAAGAATAACAAGCCCGCAAACCACAAACCATAGCCTTCATCAATCGGTTGACCAAATTTTAGAGGAAGAGTCAAGAAATACAAAAAATAATAGATAGACACTATATTTACTACAAAGCGAGCAAATCGATAAGGTAAAGCAGACAGTTCTCTGGGATCAAACTGGTTTTTCACAAATAAATTATGAGATGCGGCATAATAAAAGACCTTCTCTGTCGTTGACTAAGCCTTTCGAACATTTTTATAGAGCCCTCGTTCAAGTATGGCAACCAAGAAGGAAAACTGCAGCAACCAAAATAGAAAAATGCAAGCTAGACTAAACCAGTTATAGACACCAATAAACTTGAGGGAAAAGAAGCCCGAGATTGCAGGCCCACCTGCTAGTAAGAGAATTACCAAGTCAGGAATAAAGGCATTCGTGTCACCAGCTTTTTCAGTATTGAGCAACCTACTCTTTGGAGCAACTAGAGCCTCTCCTGTCTTTTGGTCATAATAAACAGCCTGTCCATCACATTCGCCGATAAAGACACGACGGCGTCCGAGAAAAAACATACATACCTCTTTCTATTTATGAAAATATGTTGTCAAAGTTTGGATTACATTTATCCTAGTATTCCACATTCCATATGCTAGTTCATAGGATAACTAAGGTTGCAAATTGCTAAAAGGTTGACAGAACTTCGCTCCATAGGATATGATGGGAATACCTAGAATTTTATCTCTGCACGACCTATACGCCTTCTACTGAGCGTTGGTGAGTTCAATTCTATATTTGGAGGTTTTATGAAAATCTATTATTCAAAATTTGTCGGTGTCGGCTATCTAGTCTTTGCGGCGGGTGTATTCTTTCAATTTTTCTTTTTCCTCGCGCATGGATTGATCGACTTTTCCCAGCTTAGTCTTCTTACTGTGGTTCCAACCATCCTCTTTTTCGCTGCTATCTATTCAACGATTGCAGGCATCAAAAGACTTTCTAGTCGTAGGCTCTCCTTTGAATTCACCTTTGAAGGTATTTACGTCTATCCTGGGTTATTCTTCTCAAAAGAAATTTTCATCCCAAAAGAAGAATTGTTGCGAGCATCGTATGTTGAAGTGGATGTCAGTGACCCCGACCATGTCAACAGCAAGGCTTGCTATTTAGATTTTGACCTGAGAGAGGTGACCCAGCTAGAAGATATTTCTAAGTCAAACGTCATCATCGATACAAGTGTTCTGATATTGCGTCTCGCCCTTAGCCTCTGTCGATTTAGAGAGGAAGAAAAAGCCGAGTTGGCGACCTATCTAAAAGAAAACTACGGAATTGATTTCTTATATTAGCAAGTAAAGAAAGCCCTGATGTAGGGCTTTTTTGATATTATCCTTATTATCTTTCACTTTAAAGTGGACTTGTTCATTATCCAACTTAAACGTCATGTATAGTTGAATGATAAAAAATTTATGCTTTGAGAACATAGAAAAGCAAGGACATTTCACCACCCTTACTTCTGATTGATGTTCTTAGTTACGGTAAAACTGGTTATCTTTGTCACTTACAGATTGACCGATAGACAAGACATCTTGGCTACCGTCTGTACCTGTCACTTCGTTTTGGACTCCGGCTGGGGTAAAGATCAGTCGTGCCCCTTGTCCACCACCGACAAGATGAATACCTGTTGAGTAGTAGCCATCTTTTTCCACTACTTGACCCATCTCGTATTTAAAGGTTCCATTTGCGCTTTGGATTGTTACAATTCCATCTGCTGTGACTGTTGCAGTTGTTCCCGCGTAGTTTTCCCAAGTTCCTACAAATTTAGCGTAAGCCTCTTGTGATTTTTTCTTATCTTCCTTTTGTTCTGCTTGAGTGGTTGTAGCTTCTGTCGCACTATTTGTTTCTGACTTCTGCTCCTCTTTTTGGCTTACTTCAGTTTTACTTGCGGACTCTGTAGTCACCTTGCTTGTTGTTTCTTTTTGGTTTGAAGCTGAAGTGTTCTTGTTAGTCTTTCCACCACAGGCAGCCAAGGTCAAGGCAGCCAACAAGGTCAGGACTGATAGGCTCGTATAGCGCAATGTTTTGTTTTTCATAAAAATCTCCTTTGAAATAGATACAGATAAAAGTAGCTCGTCAGATTTTGCATATATTTGACGGCTGTCTCGTAGTCTTCAGTGTATCATTTATTTAGCTTTAATTCAATAGCTATCTGATATCAAAAAAAAGGCTAATCCAAGTAGGAATTAGCCCTTTTATTTCTAGTTTTGATTTGCTCGTTTTTTAGTAGATAAACATGGCATCGCCAAAGCTAAAGAAACGGTATTTCTGATCGATAGCATGCTGGTAGGCTTCGAGGACCAATTCACGGCCTGCAAAAGCTGAGACAAGCATGACTAAGGTAGACTTCGGCAAGTGGAAATTAGTAGAAAAAGCATCGACAACCTTCCAGTCATAGCCTGGTTTGATAAAGATATTAGTCCAGCCAGAGTCGGCTTGGATCTGTCCGTCAAACTTGCTTCCGATAGTCTCTAGCGTACGGATAGAGGTTGTCCCCACAGCAATGACACGGCCACCATTTTCCTTGACCTGACGCAAGGTCGCTGCGGCTTCCTCAGACAATTGGTAAAACTCAGAGTGCATCTCGTGTTCATCCAAATTATCTACTGAAACAGGCCTAAAGGTCCCAAGTCCAACATGCAAGGTCAGGTAGACTAGGTGAACACCTTTTTGCTGGATTTCTTCCAGTAATTCCTTGGTAAAATGCAGGCCTGCAGTTGGGGCAGCAGCTGAGCCACTCTCCTTGGCATAGACTGTCTGGTAACGTTCTCGGTCATCCAATTTTTCGTGAATATAAGGAGGTAGCGGCATTTCTCCAAGACTTTCAAGTACTTCTAGGAAAATTCCTTCATATTCAAAACGGACAATACGGCCACCATGGGTCAATTCCTCAGTCACAACCGCGCTTAGTCGGCCATCTCCAAAAACAACTCGGGCACCAACCTTGAGACGTTTGGCTGGTTTTGCCAACACTTCCCATTCGTCTCCTGCTGTATTTTTCAAGAGTAAGAGTTCAACGTGGCCCCCTGTTTCTTCTTTTTGACCATGAAGTCGAGCTGGCAAGACACGGGTATCATTCATCACCAGGGCATCACCTGGCTCTAGCATCTCAATAATAGAGTGAAAGTGGCGATCTTGAAATTCTCCAGTTTGGCGATTGACCATCAAGAGTTTAGAGGCATCGCGCTTTTCCAAAGGAGTCTGAGCAATCAATTCCTCCGGCAAGTGAAAATCAAAATCATTTGTATTTAATGTCGTCATTCTTCTTTTCTCTTCTCATTTATTCAAATTACTTATCAAAGCGAACTTCTTCAAGTAGGTACTCGATGAAGCGTTCACCCATCTTAGACAAGCTAGTTTTCTCATGCTGGATATAAACCAGTTCAATAGGATCATCAATATCAAGTGGAATCGAAACGATATTGTCTCCATTGAGGTTACTATTAAGGATACCAGTTGCGATGGTATAGCCGTCCAAACCAATCAAGAGATTGAACAAAGTCGCACGGTCACTAACAACGATGGATTTCTTGTGGTGTTCCTGAGACAAAATCTCCTCTGAGAAATAGAAGGAATTATGGGTACCTTGGTCATAGCTCAAGTATGGGAAGTCTTCTAGATCTACCAATCGCACCTTGTCTCTCTTAGCAAGAGGGTTGGTCTTGCTGACAAAGATATGGGGTTGGGCTGTAAAGAGATGGTGGGCAACTAGATGGTTGTCGTCTAACATCTTTGAAAGAACGTCCCGGTTATAGCTATTTAAAAAGAGAACTCCCACTTCACTTCGGAAGTTCTTGACATCATCGATAATCTCCCAAGTTCTGGTTTCACGCAAAAAAAGCTCGTACTTTTCCATATCGCTTTTCTTGAGCAAGGAAACAAAAGCATTGACTACGAAGGCATAGTGCTGCGAAGACACACTAAAAAGCTCGCGATGAGCGATTGGATTCTTATAACGTTCTTCTAGAAGTTGCGTTTGTTCGACAACCTGACGGGCATAGGATAGAAACTCCATCCCATCACGTGTAAGGGTAATTCCCTTAGGATTTCGGATAAAAATCTCAATTCCCATCTCATTTTCTAGGTCACGAACGGCATTTGATAGACTCGGTTGTGTAATGAAAAGTTGCTTGGCAGCCTCATTCATCGAACCAGTCTCTACGATTTTGATAATATAGTGTAATTGTTGAATTCTCATGTTTTTATTGTACCATACTTGACGCAATATAAAAAGAACCAGTCACTGAAAGCCAAGCTAGTCGTATATCAGTCTTTTTGCAGCTCATAAAAAAGAGGTTGGAAGATTCCCAACCTCTTTATCTGTTCTAGCAAGTTAAAACTAGCTGTCTTTTCTCCAAAAGATGGCTAATAAAATCATGGCTCCTAAAACTGATGGGATAATAGCCGTATCAGCTAAGATAGGCCCCCAAGTTCCAAAAAGCATTTGACCCAGGAAAGCACCAATCCAACCCAGGAACATTTTCCCGAAGCATCCCATCCGTTCTCCACGATTGGTGATAGCTCCTGCTAATAGTCCGATCAAAAGACCGACAAACATACTTCCAAGCATAGTTTCTCCTTAAATTGCCCAATCTCCATTGCGGAAGAGTGGTACGCGTGTTCCATCCTCACGGATACCATCGATATCCATTTGGTTCGAACCAATCATAAAGTCAACGTGAACATCTGAACGATTAAGTCCTGCAGCTTCCAGCTCTTCTTCGCTCATCTCAGCTCCACCAACAACGCTCGTTGCATAGGCTGCACCAATAGCCAAGTGGTTAGAAGCATTTTCATCGAAAAGGGTGTTAAAGAAGGTAATCCCTGACTGAGAAATTGGACTTGGATCTGGTACCAAGGCACATTCACCCAAGGCACGCGCACCAGCATTCTTAAAGACGAGGTCCTTCATTACTTGATCACCCTTTTCAGCTGTGATATCAACGATTTGACCATTTTCAAAAGTCACCTTGATGCCTTCGATAATATTTCCATTGTAGCTAAGAGGTTTTGTAGAAGTGACATAACCATCTGCGCGACGGAAGTCAGGAGCTGTGAAGACTTCTTCTGTTGGCATATTTGGCAGGAATCCTTCGCCTTGAGCATTGATCGCTCCGGCAGATTCCCAAACGTGGTTCTTCGGCAAGCCAAGTGTCAAATCAGTTCCTGGTGCTGTGTAGTGAAGAGCTGAGAATTGCTCTTTATTCAGCATTTCCGCCTTGCTCTTGAGGATAGCAGCATGTTTTTCCCAAGCCTTAACTGGATCTTCTTCGTAGATACGGCAAGTCTTGAAGATTTGGTCCCAAAGGAGGTCTACTGCTTCTTCGTCACTCGCAGCATTTGGAAAGACTTTCTTAGCCCACTCAAGTCCAGCAGCGGCTGCTACAGTCCAGCTAACCTTGTTAGATTGAGTTGCGATACGCATTGGCTTCATCGCAATTCCCATAGCTTTGGCAGAAGCTGAGAGCTTTTCAGCATCCACTCCGTTCAAGGCACCTGGGTCAGAAGAACGAACACCGAGACGACTTGCTTTGTTTTCAAGAAGGTAGCTCATCTCAGCAATCTTGTATTCTGGTACATTGTCCAAACGCTCCATCGGCGCGTGAAGGAATTTCTCACGGTTTACAAAGTCATCTGCCCATTGAACGATAACTTCGTGCGCTCCAAGTGCATAGGCTTCTTTGACAATTAAGTGAGCCAACTCGCGTTGCTCCACATCGATAGAGAGAGCCAAGGTATGACCAGGTTGCACGTTAACTCCGTTTGCAACCAAAAGCTTAGCGTATTTTTCTAGATTTTCTTTAAAATTTGGTAAAACCATTCTGTTTTCTCTTTTCTATTTTTATTTCAAATCTTTGAGCATATTTGCCTTACTCAAAATTCTTCCCTTACTAGTATATCACATATATTAGCATTTTAAAAAACAAGCTCATTAAAGCTTGTTTTTATTTAGATATCACAAAATTTTTGAATATATCTTTTTATCTCTTTCTCCAAAGATTGAATCTCACAAATATCCCATCTATTTTTTTTAGAAGTTATCTCTGCCATCATTTGTAATTTTAAACTCTGACGTTTGAAGATATCCTCTCTCTTCCATTGTGCTAGTTTAGACTCTGGATAGGAATTACCGAACTTAGAATTCTGACTATCTGTAATGATACAAAGATTGCCAAAGGAATGTAAAAACTCAGCAGGTAATTGGCTCTCTCCATCATGTCCATTGGGATTCTGAGGATACCAATGTTCTACGGAGCGACGATAAGCAAATCTAAAATCTTTAAACTCAATATCGTAATCTTTCTTCAATTCTTCACGATTTTTCCATAAAACATAATCTACAAAGTTAAAAGCATAAACAGGAATTGCCCCATATTTTTTGATACTTTTATCTTCGGTAAACAATCTTTCCTCAGCATATCTCACTGCCATTTTTTCAAGAAAATCCTTAAACTGACTAGCAAATTCTACTTGATTTAACTCTTCAATATGCTTGTAGAGAAATTGTAAAATCTCATATAACCAACGACTGTCACGATTGGCCGTGAAGGTCACAGCAAACATAGATTGAAGCATTAAAATATCATCATTGAACTTTTCAAAAGAATTTTTATCATAATAATATTGAACAAATAAATCTCCTCTAGTTTTATTATTATAATCATTCCGATAAACTTTCTGCAGAAACCAATCATTTTCTTGTCTTCTATTATTAGTCTCTTGTGACATTCGTACGATTAAATTATCAAATATAAATTTTAATTTCAATAAATTCCTAATAAATAATGTAATATCTTCTATGTTTGTATTAACACTAGTTACATTTTCAAATGTTTCTAATAATTTCTTATCATCTAGCTGTATATCAGAAGGGGATACATTCCCAAATGTTATATAATATACGAAAAATAAAAATGTTTCAAAGTTTATAATCGTTCTGTATTTTTCCACTTCATTCGTATGTGATATTACTTTAACTGTTGTAGATTCTTTATTTTCTATACTAGATAATAAAGATTTCTTATTAGTTGACTGAACTTCTATTTGACTTAAGAACTTATCAATGTTTAAAAGAAAGCTATTCTGATAATTATTTCCTTTAATCCAATTCAAAGGAAATATTTTTTCTCTTTCTGCATCAGGATGCTTTTTCTTTGCTTTTTTTGTAAATGCATTGATTACAGGCTTATCAAATTCTGCACAGGCATCCCAAATTCTTGCGAACTTTTGAGCCATTTCTTGATCTGTACCGAATTTAGCCATCATTTGCGCCTTGAGAATCTCATGAGCCTCTAGTTGTTCTCCTCGAGAGTTGAAACGTTCGAAATAAAGATTCAAATCTAAATCTTCAGGAAGTATACTTCGAAAAATAATAACTTTCTCAAAAAGATACTCGATGAAAGACTGAGGATTAAGCTGGCGCTCCTCTAGCACTTTTTTCAAGGCCTCTTTAGCATGTCCATAACCTCTAGTCAGCTCATTTTCATCATCCTTTGAAATTTTTTGCTTGATAAATAGTTTTTGAATATTCTCATTTGATTTCTTCCGAGCTGGGAAGGTAAGATTGACAGATTTCAATCTATCAAAACCAAACTCATGCTTCAAAGCTAAGGCAATCAAATTAAGAGCTGTTGTTCGTTGTTGCCCATCTATGATTTTGAAAATGTCATTCTCTTTATTAACGACTAATGTTCCAATATAATAATTGTCTCTATCTTCTTGAAAAGCATCTGCTACGTCGTTCAATAACTGCTCAATTTCATCATAAGTCCAAGCAAAATTTCTCTGATAAAGAGGGATAGCATAGGTATCTTCATTTAACAAACGATTAACTGATAAGCTTATATGTGTTTCTACCATTTATCTTTTTCCTCTTCTATAATCTTGTCCACAGTATAATTTTCAAATAATTCTCTATCTATCTTGATCATGAAATCATTCGGAGTAACAGCATGGGATAAAAGTTGAAATAGCTTTTGAGCCTCTTTTTGTCTAAAACTTCCACCAGCAGCATATTTCCCTACCGTTGCATCATATATAGCTTTAGACTTAACTCGAGGGTAATAAGACCAAATAAACAAGGTCTCTACTATCTCCTTTGATAGCTCATCTTTTCCAAATCTCTCTGCGAAAAGCGAGCAAATGTTTAGGAATATATTGTGACACTTGAGATAGCGCCCTTTTGAGCTATTGTAAATGTTCAACATACCTTCTGGGTAAGCTACATTTTTTTCTCCCTCTTCAGGCTCATCGGAAAATCCTAACCTTTCATTTAAAAAATCTTTATGATCTTTAATAGTTTCATGAGCAGATTCAATATACTCAAAAAATTTACTTCCGTCAATGATTGGCATAGTAATTGAAAGAGGAAATTTTTCAATATGACGATACAATTCTAGGTATGGAAAGTTCTGATTCAAATCAACGCCTTTAAAGTCGTCAATATAATCCTCTGTAAATCGTAGATAAGAGCCATAACGCTTGTTTGTTAATCCTGTTTCTCCCCTAGACCACCGTCTCATACAAAAAAGATGTTTATCAAATAACTCTTTGAGACTTAAATCTTTATCTTCTACAAATTGCTCCCACTTTTCAACAATCTTTTCATCTTCTGAATCTTGCTTGCGAAGATGATAGGCTTTGAGCAAATCATGAGGTTCTAAAGATTTTCCACGATTATTCTGAGAATCAAATAACTGAAAGGCCTCTGATAATCGTTCCTGTGGCATAGTAATCACAGAGACAGAACAATTTTCCAATAAAAATTCGCAAATATTTTTGGCCTCCTTTTCGCCAACCAATTGAGTCAAATTTTCCCACTCATTATAATTTTCACTCGCATGATAGCAAGATAGCTCTCCAAATTCAGCACCTAAAAGTTGATTAGCGCCTTCATAATCCTTTAACTTTTCTAATGAATGAAGAAACAAGGAAATAGAAATTAGCCGTTGCTGTCCATCGACAATATCTAAGTATCCATCATTTTCATGCAAGATAACAGAACCAACCTGATATTCCTTTTTCCCCATAGCATCTCGTAAATCATAAAAAAGATTACGTATATGTTTTCTGTTCCATTTATATGGTCTTTGATAAGAAGGAATCCGCAAATTCCCTTTTTTCAATAGTTCTCCAACCTTTTTAGAAGTAAATTGAATAGTCATTTTATCCTCATCTATATTTATCTATCATTTCTTGAACTGTTTGCTTCATATCCTCTACTAAAATCCGAGGAGATAAAACAGTAACTGCTTCCCCTTGCCCCAGCAACCAGCGTTTAAGCCCCGGTGTGTGCTGACTTTCAAATTTAAAATGAGTCCAATCACCATTTTTCCCAACTATTTTTGCATTTGGAAATTGATCCATCACAATCGTCGGATCGTACAAATACTCGATCTCAATACTGATTTTCTTCCCGATAAAAGCATCTACTCTCTCGTTACGAATGTCGCCATCTCTAAATTTATCTCGATAAGAAATAGAGGGTTTCTCTATACCACTAAGAGACCATGACTGGATACGATCTACTCTTAAAGTAATATAAGTAGCATGTTTCAACTGGTAAACAACTAGATAGAAATAATGACTATCATAGTAAAGAGAGACTGGCAAAACAGTCTGCCTCTTAGAAGATTCAGAATAAGGTTTTTGATAGATAATATCTAGAACCTGTTCATGTAGAATAGCCTCCGATAAATTCCAAATTTTCTCTATTCTATCTTGTTGATCCGTTAAGGCAGCATAATTAAGCTTTTCACTACCAATAATCTGCTCAATTTCTTTCTGATCATCACCAGGAACTAAAACTAGTAATTTTTTTAATAAGCTGTCAATTTCTGTTCTGTTAAGTGCTCGATTTTCTAATAAAATCTTTGAAATAACTAGAATATCTTTTTTAGAAAAAATTGACTTACTTGATAAACAGTACTGATTCGTCTTACGACTATAAATCAAATCTCCACTATAATTGTGGCAACTAGATAAGATATAACGCAGAAGTGAAAAATCTCTCTGTATCGTCTTTTCACTAACCATAAATTCCTGAGCTAATTGCTTTTTTACTAACGGAGTCCCAAACTGTAATCGTAAAAAAATCGTTAGTAGTCTTTCTTGATCATTCATCTGCAGTCCTTCTTATTATTTTTCAAGCGATGTTAGACACGCTGTCATCCCCCATTTAAAACGCACAATCAAACGAGATTGAACATTTTTCAATTGATCTGGTTCAGAGTCACTAGATAAAACCATTTGCTTATCCTTAACATGTAGAGAATTAAAGAGATTAAAGAATTTTTCTTGAATCATATCATCTTTTTCTCCCAATATCTGGATATCATCAACGATAAGAAGGTCTAATTTTGCATCTCTAACTTTTTGTATTTCTAGCTCATTTTCTAATAAGTTTTCAGCAGAAATATATTTTACTCGCTTTTCTGGATTGTTCTCAAGAACCTTATTTCCAATTGCTTGAAGGAGATGTGTTTTACCTGAACCCGGTTTTCCATAAATATAAAGTGGATTATATTTTAATCCTAGGTTCTCTATTACTGCTAAGGCACCTTTCTTTGCTAAATCATTACCATCTTTTTCTATAAAATTTTCAAATCGATAATTGTTATTTAATCCTGTATTGTACATCATTTAAACCTCTTTCTTTATTATACTATAAGTATACTAAAATAGATGGACAAATATTGTCCATCTATTATCTTAAAACAAATCATCAAACAGACTCAACTGGTTGTCCTCTGGCATATTACCGAGAATTCCCATTTCGTCCATCTTTTCAACCAAGGTTGATGAGAGTCCACCACGCTTGCGTAGTTCGGTTTTAGAGAGGAATTCTCCCTCTTGACGAGCACGAACCAATTGCTTGGCAACGTTCTCTCCTAGACCATCCATAGCGACAAATGGTGGGATGAGGGTGTCTCCATCAATGATAAATTCAGTCGCATCACTGCGATAGAGGTCCAACTTGCCAAATTTGAAGCCACGTTCCCACATCTCGTTGACGATTTCAAGCGTTGTATAGAGGTCGATTTCCACGTTGGAAGCTTCATTGTTCTTGCGCTTCTCAGCAATTTCTTGCATCTTGCGTTTGATAGCTTCCAAGCCTGCACCCATGGTCTTGATATCAAAGGCCTTGGCACGGATGGAGAAGTAAGCACAGTAATAATAAATCGGATGGTGAACCTTGAAGTAGGCCACGCGAAGGGCCATCATAACGTAGGCTGCCGCATGGGCTTTAGGGAACATGTACTTAATTTTCCCACAAGATTCGATATACCACTCAGGTACATTGTTAGCCTTCATAGCTTCGATATAACCATTGCGCTCTTCTTCTGAGATTTTAAGCCACAATCCCTTACGTACACGCTCCATGATGGTAAAGGCCATCTTTGGATCCAGGCCAGCGTGCATGAGGTAAACCATGATGTCATCCCGACATCCGATAACGGTTGATAGGTCCGCAATTCCAGCCTTAATCAAGTCTTGGGCATTTCCCAACCAAACGTCGGTACCATGAGACAGACCAGAAAGCTGAAGTAACTCCGCAAAGGTCGTCGGATGAGTTTCATCCACCATTCCGCGAACAAAGTTGGTCCCAAACTCTGGAATTCCAAGCATACCGGTCGAAGTGCCGATTTGTTCAGGTGTCACTCCCAGGATATCTGTACCCGAGAAGAGGGCCATGACACCAGGATCATCCATAGGGATATCATTTGGATCAATGCCTGACAAGTCCTGGAGCTTGCGAATCATTGTCGGATCATCATGTCCAAGGACATCGAGCTTGAGGACGTTCTCATCGATATCGTGGAAGTTAAAGTGAGTGGTCTGCCATTCAGCAGTTACATCATCTGCAGGATACTGCACTGGAGTAAAGTCATAGACATCCATATAATTAGGGATAACAACGATTCCTCCTGGGTGTTGACCGGTCGTACGTTTAACACCAGCAGCTCCTTGGGCTAGGCGCTCAACTTCGGCTTCTCGGTAGAATTTGCCATAGTCACGCTCGTAACCCTTGACAAATCCATAGGCTGTCTTAGCAGCCACCGTACCAACCGTTCCTGCACGGAAGGCATATTCTTCCCCGAAGATATCACGAACATCCAAATGTGCGCTCGGTTGGTCTTCACCTGAGAAGTTCAAATCGATATCAGGTACTTTATCCCCATCAAAACCAAGGAAGGTCTCGAAAGGAATATCCTGGCCATTTTTGCTGAGTTTGTAGCCACAGTTTGGACAGTCCTTATTGGGCATATCAAAACCTGAACCGTAAGAACCATCTGTGATAAACTCACTGTACTGACACTGACCACAGACATAGTGAGGAGAGAGCGGATTGACCTCGGTAATTCCAATCATGGTCGCAACGAAACTAGATCCAACAGACCCACGGGAACCAACCAAATAACCTCGTTCGTTGGAACGATGCACTAGCATCTGTGAAGCCAGATAAATTACGGCGAAACCATTCCCCAAGATAGAGGTCAATTCCTTTTCAATCCGTAGATCAACGATATCAGGTAGTGGATTTCCATAGATTTCAAAAGCTTTTTTATAGGTTAACTCGGCGACCGTTTCTTCAGCTTGGTCAATGAACGGTGTATATAAGTCGCCTTTAACAACCTCAACAGGCTCAAAGATTTCTGCCATGGCGTTGGTATTTTCAATGACAATCTTGCGAGCCAAGTCTTCCCCTAAAAAGGCAAATTCATCCAACATTTCATTAGTTGTTCTAAAGTGTGCCTTTGGTAGCGGAGCTGGTTGGGCAGCTTCTCCATGACCGATCGTTCGGTTAATCATGGCTCCCTGACCTAGACTACGGACGATGATTTCTCGATAAATTTCATCTTCAGGTTCGATATAGTGGACATTTCCTGTCGCAAGAACGGGCTTACCGAGACGGTCTCCGACCTCTATCAAACTCTTGATAATAGTGTGGAGCTCCTCCATATCCTTGACCTGCTCTTTGGCAATCAGAGGTGCATAGATAGCCGGAGGCATCACCTCGATAAAATCATAGTATTTGGCTACTTCGACTGCCGCATCTACACCTTGTGATACGACTGCATCAAAGACTTCCCCTTCTGTACAAGCCGAGCCCAAGATCAAACCTTCTCGATGGGCATCTAGTACCGTACGTGGAATCCGTGGAACTCCTTCAAAATACTGGGTATTAGAGAGGGAAACTAGCTTAAAGATATTTTTCAAGCCCACTTGATTTTTCACATAGATGGTCGCATGCTTGACTCGAGCTTTTTTATAAGAATCCGGACTGATTAAATCAAGGTTTAATCGTGCTAAGTCCGTCACACCGTGTTTTTCTGCTACTTCTTTGATAAAGATAAAGAGCAGACGACCAGTTGCTTCCGCATCATAGTTGGCCATATGGTGGTGTTCTAGAGCTACGCCAAAACGTTTGGTTAAGGGACCCAAACCATGGCGTTTGTACTCAGGATAGAGATTTCTAGCGAACTCTAGCGTATCGATGACAGGTTGAGTAATTTTTGGAAGACCGTGACGCTCATAGTTGGCATTCATAAAGCCAACGTCAAAGCTTGCATTATGGGCTACAAGAACGGTACCTTTACAGAATTCTTGGAATTCTTTCAGAACTTGAAGCAAAGGTTTAGCATTTTTTACATGATCATCAGTAATCCCTGTCAATTCAGTTGTAAAGGCTGATAAGGGGTGCCCAGGATTGATAAATTCATCAAACTCAGCAATGATATTGCCCTTATACATCTTGGAAGCCGCAACTTGAATCAAATCATTATAGATAGCTGATAGACCTGTCGTTTCTACGTCAAAGACTACATAGGTAGCTTCAGAAAGGTTCATCTCAACTTCGTTATAAACGATAGGAACACTATCCTCAACGATATTGGCTTCCATCCCATAAATGAGCTGAATACCAGCTTTCTTGGCTGCCTTATAACCATGAGGGAATGACTGCACATTGCCGTGGTCTGTGATTGCTACTGCTTTGTGGCCCCATTTTGCTGCTGTTCCAACGATTTCTTCGACCTCAGGAAGAGCATCCATGGTCGACATGTTGGTATGGGCATGAAACTCAACGCGACGCTCACCTTCTAGCATCAAGTCCTTACGTTCATAGTGGACTACTTCCTGCACATCTTGCACATTCATGGTCAAATCTCGTGTGAAATTATTGACCTCGACATTTCCACGAACACGGAGCCATGAATTTTTCTTAATGATGTCAAACTTCTGAGCTTCTTCTTCGTTTCGGACCCATTTTTGCATGGAGAAACTAGACGTATAGTCCGTCATCTTGAAATTAATCAAGACACGACCCGTTCTAGTCACTTTATGCTCCACATCAAAGACAACCCCTTCAAAAACCAGTCGATTTTCTTCGGTATTGACCTCAATCATTGGAGTTACCACTGCCTTGTCGAGTTTAAGCTTAGCAGCTGCCTTCTTGGCTTGGAAATCAAAGACAGGTTTGTCCTCAACTGGAGGAGGCGGTGCCATCTGTTCTAACTGTTCCATAGCTCGAAGGGTCTCATCATTGGCAGCCTGAACAATCATTTGATTTTCAGAATGGAAAGCTTCCTGCTCTTCCTTTGTCAAATCTTCATTTTTCTCTAAGTAACATGTAAACTTAGGAAAACCAAAAAGTTCCAGTTGTTTGCTAAGATTTGGCAGATGATTTTTGCGAAAATGCTCTGTATCTGCTGCTTCAGAAGCCTCAATAATCAACTGATCATTTTCAAACCGAACCTGAAAATCCTGATACATGGTCCGAAAACCTTGACTAGAACAAGGGCCATCTGAAAAAGCCTCCCGATAGTAGGCCTGTAAAAGCTCTCTTGAAAAAGTTTGATCTTGCGTTTTAATTTCGAAAGTCGCTTGATTTCCTGTTTTTGAAAATTCTTCTTTCAATCCCTTCTTCAATGCTAAAAAGAGTTCAAAGGGGAGGATATTCTCAAATACAAAACGAAACTCCCAAATGTTACTTTGCTTATGTACAATAACTTGTTCAATTTCAGCCTGGGAGAAGGCCTCATGATTTCTTATCTCAGCAGGGATACCCAACTGATTCATTAAAATTTCAAAAGTGGTTGACATCCATTTTCCTCACAATATACTCCTTCTATTTTACCATATTTGAGGCAATTTTAGCTATTTCTACCAAACAGAAAAAGAAGCCACAAAGTGACTTCTTTTAAAGTGACGGTGAATTATTCTTCACCTTTGTTTTTCTTAATGATTTCTTCTTGTACTGACTTAGGTACATCTTCGTAGTGGTCGAATACCATCATGAATGTACCACGTCCTTGTGATGCAGAACGAAGAACTGTTGCGTAACCGAACATTTCAGCAAGTGGAACGTAAGCACGAACGATTTGGCTGTTACCGTGAGCTTCCATACCATCTACACGTCCACGACGAGCAGTTACGTGACCCATAACATCACCAAGGTTTTCCTCTGGAACAGTGATTGTTACAAGCATCATTGGCTCAAGGATAGCTGGTTGTGCAGTCTTAGCAGCTTCTTTAAATGCAAGAGATGCAGCGATCTTGAAGGCAGTTTCAGATGAGTCGACATCGTGGTATGAACCATCGTAAAGCTTAGCTTTAACGTCAACCATTGGGTAACCAGCAAGAACACCGTTAGCCATGGATTCTACCAAACCTTTTTCAACCGCTGGGATAAATTCACGAGGAACCACACCACCGACGATTGCGTTTTCGAATTCGAATCCTTTACCTTCTTCGTTTGGAGTAAATTCAATCCATACATCACCGAATTGACCTTTACCACCAGACTGACGTTTGAAGAATCCACGTGCTTGAGTAGAAGCGCGGAATGTTTCACGGTAAGATACTTGAGGAGCACCTACGTTCGCTTCAACTTTGAACTCACGACGCATACGATCAACAAGGACGTCAAGGTGAAGCTCACCCATACCAGAGATAACTGTTTCACCAGTTTCAACGTTAGTTTCAACGCGGAATGTTGGATCTTCTTCAGCCAATTTTTGAAGGGCGATACCCATCTTGTCTTGGTCTGCTTTAGATTTTGGTTCAACCATCAATTGGATAACTGGTTCTGGAACGTTGATTGACTCAAGGATGATTTTAGCTTTTTCATCTGTCAATGAGTCACCAGTTGTAGTGTCTTTCAAACCAACGGCAGCAGCGATATCACCTGAGTAAACAGTGTCGATTTCTTGACGGCTGTTAGCGTGCATTTGAAGGATACGTCCGATACGTTCACGTTTACCTTTAGATGTGTTCAATACGTATGAACCTGATTGAAGAACACCTGAGTAAACACGGAAGAATGTCAAACGACCTACGAATGGGTCAGTCATGATCTTGAAGGCAAGAGCTGCAAATGGCTCTTCATCAGATGCTGGACGAGTTTCTTCTTCTTCAGTATCTGGGTTGATACCTTTGATCGCAGGGATATCAAGTGGGCTTGGAAGGTAGTCGATAACTGCATCAAGCATCAATTGAACACCCTTGTTCTTGAAGGCAGAACCACAAAGTACTGGGTAGAATTCAACGTTGATAGTCGCTTTACGGATACCAGCTTTCAATTCCTCGTTAGTGATTTCTTCACCTTCGAGATATTTCATCATCAATTCTTCATCAGTTTCAGCAACTGCTTCAACCAATTTTTCACGGTATTCTTGAGCTTGGTCAAGGTATTCAGCTGGAATATCTTCTTCAAGGATATCTGTACCAAGGTCGTTAGTATAGATTTCAGCTTTCATCTTAATCAAGTCGATGATTCCACGGAAGTCATCTTCAGCACCGATTGGCAATTGAATTGGGTGTGCATTTGCTTGAAGACGATCGTGAAGTGTGCTTACTGAGTAAAGGAAGTCAGCACCGATTTTGTCCATTTTATTGGCAAATACGATACGTGGAACCCCGTACTCAGTTGCTTGACGCCAAACTGTTTCAGTTTGAGGCTCAACACCTGATTGTGAGTCAAGAACTGTAACCGCACCGTCCAATACACGAAGAGAACGTTGTACTTCGATTGTGAAGTCCACGTGTCCTGGTGTGTCGATGATGTTTACGCGGTGGTTGTTCCATTGAGCTGTTGTTGCAGCAGATGTGATAGTGATACCACGTTCTTGCTCTTGCTCCATCCAGTCCATTTGAGACGCACCTTCGTGAGTTTCACCGATTTTGTGGATTTTACCAGTGTAGTAAAGAATACGCTCAGTTGTAGTTGTTTTACCAGCATCGACGTGAGCCATGATACCGATATTACGAGTTTTTTCAAGTGAAAATTCGCGTGCCATGAGGTTTGTTTCTCCTATATTTTTTATTTCTATTCTATTATAACACGATTTCAATAAAAACGGATAGGCAGGACCCACCCGTTCTCAATGTTTATCTTGTTTAGTTGGTTTCAACTTGTGAGATGGGAAGTTGAATTGTACTCGGGCTAAAGTTAGTTAGCCGATTTGAGCCGGAACGGGATGCTGTGTGAAAAAGATAAACTTCCTTGTATTCGTCGAATACTGCGTCAGTTTCCTATTTTCACCTTGCATCCTTACCGTTCCTAGCATCATTTTATTACCAACGGAAGTGTGCGAAGGCACGGTTAGCTTCAGCCATACGGTGAGTGTCTTCACGTTTCTTAACTGCTGCACCAGTGTTGTTAGCAGCATCCAAGATTTCTTTTGCAAGACGGTCTTGCATTGTGTGTTCACCACGAAGGCGAGCGATTGTTACCAACCAACGAAGTCCAAGTGTTGTACGACGTTCTGGACGAACTTCAACTGGGACTTGGTAGTTAGATCCACCAACACGACGTGCACGTACTTCAAGTACAGGCATGATGTTTTCCATAGCTGTTTCAAATACTTCAAGTGCATCGTTACCAGTAGCTTCTTTGATTTGCTCAAAAGCACCGTAAACGATTGAAGCAGCTGTACCACGTTTACCGTCAAGCATAACGCGGTTGATAAGACGAGTAACTAATTGTGAATTGTAAAGCGGATCTGGCAATACTTCACGTTTTGGAGCTCTATTTTTACGACTCATTTCTCTTTATCCCCTTTCCTTATGCTTTTGGACGTTTAGTACCGTATTTAGAACGGCCTTGTTTACGATCGTTAACACCTGCAGTATCAAGTGCACCACGGACGATATGGTAACGTACCCCTGGAAGGTCTTTTACACGTCCACCACGAAGAAGCACCACGCTGTGCTCTTGCAAGTTGTGTCCGATACCTGGGATGTAAGCAGTAACTTCGATAAGGTTGCTCAAACGTACACGAGCAAATTTACGAAGGGCAGAGTTAGGTTTTTTAGGTGTCATAGTTCCAACACGAGTTGCTACACCACGTTTTTGTGGTGAAGAAACGTTTGTTTGAACTTTTTTATGACTGTTGTAACCAACGTTCAAAGCTGGTGATTTAGATTTTTCTACTTTTGATTTACGCGGTTTGCGAACCAATTGGTTAATTGTAGGCATCTACATTCTCCTGTGTTTTTTTATTTTTGGTGATGATACACTTGGTGACAGCTATCATCTGTGTGTACTTTTGCAACATTTGTCAGCACGTCCCTGTACACTCTTGAGAGACCAAAAGTAAAAAGTACCGTCTAACATTGTACCACTTTTTTTCTATTTTTGTCAATATATTTCTTCTTATTTTTTGACTTCTTTACTCTAAAATCTCTTTGAAAACGGTCACCTACCAGATAGACTCTTCAACCGACCACATAGACAGAGCTTCTTGTATTTGTCGACAAAATGGTGTTTAATAGATTTGTAAGTAAGAGATCTCTATTACAACTTTATAAAGGAGAAATTATGAAACTCAGACTTGATATTGATCAACAATACACCGAAGAGCAAATCATCATAGAAGCACCTGCTTTGTCTTCAAAAATTCAAAAGGTTCAGGACTTTGTACAATCCCTGGATCAAAAGGAGACCATCAAAGGAAAATTCCAAGACCAGGTTTACTTGATTCAGATTAGTAAGATTCAGCGTGTATACATTGAAAATCGTAAGGTTCTGGCCGAAACGGATAGCCAAACCTATGCACTTGACATTCGTCTCTACCAAGCAAGTGAAATTCTACCTGCTTCCTTTATCCAAATTTCCCAATCCGAAATTGTCAACATTGATGCAATTAGTCATCTAAAACTAACCTCTAACGGCTTGATTGAAATTTATCTTAAAAACGAAAGTTTCACCTACTCATCTCGCCGTTACCTCAAAACTATTAAGGAGAAATTAGAACTATGAAAAAACAAGTATTCCACGATGCCACAACCGGTATCCTCATCGGCCTCACCCTATCTATTATCTTTTCTTTTATCTATTCACCAAGCAACTACGCACCTCTCAGCCCTGAATCTCCTGTTGGTCAATTCATGAGCAGTCATCAGGTTCACGGTGCTCTAGTTTTACTCTACTGTACACTTATCTGGTCAGCTATTGGAGTCCTCTTTAGTTTTGGTAGTCGTCTATTCGCTCAAGATTGGAGCCTTCTTCGTGCGACTGTCACTCACTTCTTCCTTATGTTGCTAGGTTTTGTACCTCTAGCAATCCTAGCAGGCTGGTTCCCTCTTCACTGGACTTTCATCCTCCAACTTATCCCAGAGTTTGCAATCGTCTACCTCATCATCTGGATTGTTCTCTTCAAGAGAGAATCAAAGAAGGTTGCCCACATCAACCAACTATTAGCTCAGAAAAAATAAGACCTAAAAACCCACTCCGTTTTGTGAGTGGGTTTTTGCTTATAATTTTTGTTTCAGCTCTAATAAGAGATTCATGGCTTGCATCGGTGTCATATTGTACACATCTACTTGGGCCAACTCTGCTAGGATAGGATTTTCTTCTTTTTCATCAAAGAGAGACATTTGCTCATTGACAATATTCCTTTGATTGATAGAAATTGGATTTTCCTGACTTTGGCTCTCTAGTTGAGTTAGAATCGCATCCGCTCTTTTTAGCAAATCTGCTGGCAATCCTGCAATCTTAGCAACGTGAATACCGTACGATTTGTCTGCTGGACCTGGTTCAATCTTATGAAGGAAAGTGACCTGACCATTTTGCTCAAGCGTAGCCACGTGTACATTTACTAGATGTTCAAGACTAGCTTCCAGACTGGTTAATTCATGGTAGTGCGTGGCAAAGAGAGTCTTGGCACCAATATGCTCATGGATATACTCGATAATAGACTGGGCTAGAGCCATACCATCATAAGTTGCGGTTCCTCGACCAAGCTCATCAAAAAGAATCAATGAATCCTTTGTCGCATGACTAATGGCATTATTAGCTTCCATCATCTCTACCATAAAGGTAGATTGACCTGAAACCAAGTCATCTGCCGCACCGATACGGGTAAAAATTGCATCAAAAATTGGCAGTCGAGCACTTTCTGCAGGGACATAAGAACCCATCTGAGCCATAACCGCTGTAATGGCTAGTTGACGCATGTAGGTTGACTTCCCGCTCATGTTCGGACCTGTAATTAGTTGAATGCTAGTATCTTCATCCATCTGGATACTATTGGGAATATAGGTCTGAGCTCCCATGACCTTTTCAACAACTGCGTGACGACCATTCTGGATATCAATCCGCGACTCTTGCCCAAACTCTGGTCGAATCAGGTGTTGTTTTTCTGCAACTACTGCCAAGCCTTGCAAGACATCGACAGCAGCAATTCCTTGAGCCAGAGCCTGTAGACGTTGGATATACTTGCCAACCTCCTCACGAATACGCATAAAGATTTCGTACTCTAGGTTTGCTGATTTCTCACGCGCCTCTAACATTTCTCCTTCGATACGCGCCAACTCCTCTGTCCCAAATCGCTCAGAGTTTTTCAGCGTAGCCTTGCGGAAAAAGTGAGCTGGTACGTTACCTAGCTGCGAGTTGGTTACATGGAAATAGTAGCCATCTTTTTTATTGTAGTCAATCTTGAGAGTATTGATGCCAGAGTTTTCTCTTTCCTTGACCTCAATCTCAGCAATCCAGCTGGTCCCTTCTCTCAGCACACGACGGTATTTATCCAAGGTCTCATCAAAGCCCGTTCGGATAATACCACCTTCGGTAATCACGTGAGGGGCCTCAGGAGCAATGGCTGCGCTAATGAGATTTTCCAACTCAGGAATAGCATCCAGTTGTTCAATCAGATAAGCGAGAGCTGGTTGCTCCATTCCTTCTAAAATGGCGCGAATTCGTGGAACACTTCCCAAGGTAGTCGCTAATTGCAAGAGGTCTTTAGGATTACTTTTCCCAAAAGAAACACGACTAGCCAGACGTTCGATATCGTAGACTCCCTTAAGGCTTTCTGTTAAATCACTGCGCTCAAAGAAATAATCCAGAAACACTTGCACAACTTCCTGACGTTCAAGGATACGTTCCTTATCAATCAAAGGACGTTGAATCCAAGAACGTAGAAGACGCATCCCCATGGCAGTCTTGGTTTCATCTAACAACCAGAAAAGACTGCCTTGTTTCTTACCTGAGCGAGCATTTTCAACCAGATCCAGACTAGCCTTGGTCGCATAATCCATCTGCAAGAAATCCTTGATTTCATAGCGGATAACAGGTTTTAAGTGATTCAACTCTCTCATCTGAGTCCGATGAACATATTGGAGGAGTTTACTGCTAGCTGCTTGCTCAACAGGAGCCAATCCTGAATCTAATAGATGTAGGTCTTCATAAGTTCCCTGTTCGTAGGAAAGAACTAGATTCATTTGACGACTGAGAATCTGCTCTTCTACTTCAGGCAAGTCATAACCAATCACCACTTCTCTCGCTTTGAGATTGCGGATTTCACCACAGACTAGAGAAAAATCTGATAGCCCCGTTACATAAAAATCACCTGTTACTAGGTCCATGTAGGCTACACCATATTGAGACCCATCACGATCAATAGCTACCAAAAAGTTGTTTTGACTATCTGGCTTACTACTATCAACCACTGTCCCTGGTGTAATGACCTGAACAACCTCGCGCTTAACAACGCCAACAGCTTGCTTAGGGTCTTCCATCTGTTCAGCAATGGCAACCTTGTAGCCACGTTCAACTAGAACATCAATATACTGTTGGGCAGAATGATAAGGAACTCCAGCCATGGGAATCGGATTTTCAGCATTTTTATTGCGACTGGTTAGTGAGATTTCTAGTATCTGTGCAGCATTGACTGCATCTTCATAAAACAACTCATAAAAATCACCCATACGAAAAAGCAAAAAAGCATCTGGATATTGTTTTTTGATATCCACATACTGTTGCATACCAGGTGATAATTTTTCAGTAGTCATTTACTCTCTCCTTGTAAAAACAGTCCTGAGAGAAGCTCTCAAGACCTTATCTATTTTCCATTAACTCTAGCAAGCGTTCTTCCATGACTTTAGCTGCATGTTGATCTTTACAGATAACCAACAAGGTATTCGCTCCGGCAACAGTACCTAAGATCCACCCATCTTTATTTGAATCTACTACATTGGCTAAAACGGATGCTTCTCCAAGTTTAGTGTGAAGAACCAAGGTGAATTCGGCTCTTGCAACACCCTCTAAGTGATGTGAAAGGAATTCGACCAGATCAATCTTCTCTGTCTCATTTGCTAGCACATAGTAAACAACATCGTTTTTCTTAACTTTGGTTAAGCCAAGCTCTCGCAAATCACGGGATAATGTCGTTTGTGTCACAAAGACATCACAGGCTTCCAATCGATCTTGAATTTCCTTTTGAGTGCCTAATTTTTCTTCTGTAATCATTCGCTTAATAAGCTGATGACGTTCTCTTTTTCTCATATGTTCCTCTCGAGTGCATATTTATAACATTTTACATTTTTTTAGTAAGAACATTATATCAAAAAAACTGGATATTTCAAAAAAATTCTCTTCTTTCCAAAAAAATGTAGTAAATTGTGTTAAAATAGTAGAAAAGCCCTAAAGGAGCCCTAAATGAATACAAAAGAATTGATTGCTAGCGAGTTGGCTAGCGTCATTGATAGCCTGGACCAAGAGGCTATTTTAAATTTACTAGAAACACCTAAAAACTCAGATATGGGAGATATCGCCTTCCCTGCCTTCTCATTGGCAAAGGTTGAACGTAAAGCTCCTCAAATGATTGCTGCTGACATCGCTGAAAAGATCAATAGTCAAGCTTTTGAAAAGGTTGTAGCAACAGGTCCTTACGTCAACTTCTTCCTTGATAAGGCTGCCATTTCTGGTCAAGTGTTACAGAACGTCATCACTGAAAAAGAGCACTACGCTGACCAAGAGATTGGTAATCAAGAAAATGTCGTTATCGACATGTCTAGTCCTAATATCGCTAAACCATTTTCAATCGGTCACCTTCGTTCAACAGTCATCGGAGATAGCTTGTCACATATCTTCCAAAAAATCGGCTATCAAACTGTCAAGGTTAACCACTTGGGAGACTGGGGCAAGCAGTTTGGGATGTTGATTGTTGCCTACAAGAAATGGGGTAACGAAGAAGCTGTTAAAGCTCATCCAATCGATGAACTTCTCAAGCTCTACGTCCGTATCAATGCTGAAGCTGAGAACGACCCAAGCTTGGATGAAGAAGCACGTGAATGGTTCCGCAAACTTGAAAACGGCGATGAGGAAGCTCTCGCTCTTTGGCAATGGTTCCGCGATGAAAGCTTGGTAGAATTTAACCGCCTTTACAATGAGCTACAAGTTGAATTCGATAGCTATAACGGGGAAGCTTTCTACAATGACAAGATGGACGCAGTTGTAGACATCCTCGCTGAAAAAGGACTTTTGGTCGAATCAGAAGGTGCCCAAGTTGTCAATCTTGAAAAATACGGGATTGAACACCCAGCTCTTATCAAGAAATCTGACGGTGCGACTCTCTACATCACACGTGACCTAGCTGCAGCTCTCTACCGTAAAAACGAATATCAATTTGCCAAATCTATCTATGTCGTTGGTCAAGAGCAATCTGCTCACTTTAAACAACTCAAGGCAGTACTACAAGAGATGGGCTATGATTGGAGTCAAGACATTGTCCATGTTCCGTTTGGATTGGTAACAAAGGAAGGGAAAAAACTTTCTACTCGTAAAGGGAATGTTATCTTGCTAGAACCAACTGTTGCAGAAGCCATCAGCCGTGCTAAAGCGCAGATCGAAGCCAAAAATCCTGAACTTGAAAACAAAGACCAGGTCGCTCATGCTGTTGGAGTTGGGGCCATTAAATTCTATGACCTTAAAACCGACCGTACAAATGGCTACGACTTCGACCTTGAAGCTATGGTATCCTTCGAAGGGGAGACTGGCCCTTATGTTCAATATGCCTACGCTCGCATCCAATCCATCTTGCGTAAAGCTGATTTCAAACCTGAAGCAGGTGCCAACTATAGCTTGAACGATGCTGAAAGCTGGGAAATCATTAAACTAATCCAAGACTTCCCACGTATTATTAAACGTGCAGCTGATAACTACGAGCCGTCTATCATCGCTAAATTTGCGATCAGCTTAGCTCAAGCCTTTAACAAATACTATGCCCACACTCGTATCTTGGATGAAAGCCCAGAACGTGACAGTCGCCTAGCCCTTAGCTATGCAACTGCAGTGGTCCTCAAAGAAGCCCTTCGTTTGTTGGGTGTAGAGGCGCCAGAGAAGATGTGATTCAGTACAAGAGACTGGAACTAAAGTTCCTAGTCTCTTGACGGCAATCGCTATAGGGTTATTTACTTAAACGCCTTACTAATGCATCCAAATAAATAATATCGACTTATTTGGATGCATGTCGTGATCTATTAAATTAATTTATTACTAAGCAAGCTAAGTAACTAACGCCAAATCCTATTTGGACTTTGGCTAGGCACCTACAGTACTATCACTCGAAAAATAAAAGAATTACTTTTATCTTACCACTTACTTCTTTATTACCTAGGGAGAATTTTTATGAGCCAGTATGCTTATATTCTAGTTGTTATCAGTCTTCTTTTTCTCTTTCTTGTCAATAAATATGAAAAAGAGAAACTTCAAAGACTGCTTCAGGATCAACTATTGAAAGATCCAGCTTTTCGTGCAACTATCAAAGAGAAAATCCAAACGATAGAAAATATCAATGATGTCATTGACTACATCAACAAAGGCTACCGTTTAGGAATTCCAATTGCAAAAGAAATCGTTGACGAAATTCGCAACTAAGAAAAAGACTCGAGATGACATTTCTCGAGTCTTTTTATTTATTTCTGACAGCTAAGATTCCTACCAGGATAACAATCCCTAAGGATACCATGGTTCCAACTGGTGCTACATTTTCATCAAAAATTTTCTCAGAGAACAATAGCAGAGCAATCGCTAATAGTAGCAAGGCACTGCATAGCATAATATCCTTGAAGCTTGGTTTGCGTTTTATATACTTTAAAAATGATCTCTGTAATTTACTCATTTGAACTGGTCTCTTTTGAAATAATTCTATGATCCATGGGATAAAAATCTAACCCAGCAACTCTATCCTCTTACAAGGATTCAAGTTCATAAAGCTCTGCAATAATCCCAGCAACCTTTTTGATATCTCCTAGCATTCCGCGCATTTCAAAGTCAGCTAGGACTGGAAAACCAAAGCGTTGGCTGTATTGCTTGGCGGTCAAACAGTATTGGTTGTTAAAATTGCGGTTACCCGATCCTACGACACCAAAACACTTGCTAGCATTATCACCATATGCGATAAAGTCACCTACCGGAGTGGTCAAAATTTCTACATCACCATTGTCAACCCCATTGCCACCTTCTAGGTAAGTCGGTAGAAAAGCCACATATGGGGTGCTCATCTCAAAGAAGTCTTCTCCTTCCTTGACCAAGTCTTTAATATGAATTTTTTCCACATCAATATTCGCATACTGCTCCAACAAATAAGCTTTCAAACGTGTTACAAAGCTCTCCGTGTTGCCGCTTAGACTGATATAAACTAAGGAAATTTTTTTCATCTTTTCCTCCCTCTTTCTCGAATCCAAAAAAATAACTACCAAGATTGTATCTTGATAGCTATCCTTTGTCAAATCTTAGGCGAGTTCTTCCTCTTGAGATTCTGTTAATTCTTTTTGCTGACGCCATATTTTATAGAAGACGATTCCCAAAAAGATAACATTGATGACGATGAAAATAATAGTGGTTGCTTTCGACATGACTTCCATTCCTAAACGTAGGGTGTCATCTTTAATCAATTGCATAGCATCTTGTAGATTCATATTGTCATGGACTAGTCCAACAATAGCTAGTAAGGCATATCCAACATAAGTGTAGTTAGCCAACTGCAAGTTCTTACGAATTAAGAAAACAAAGGCTACTACAACTAGGATAGCAGATAGAATAATGAGTATCGTGTTAAAAATAGAGTGAGATGACTCTGACACTTGGTGGGCATAGTTAACAGCATCTTCTATTTGTTGAGCACTAAGTGTCCCAACATTTTCTTGGCTAGCACGAAGGGCGTCCTTACTAGGTACTGGAGTGAATATTCCAACTACTGCCAAGGCTGAATTAATCGCTGATAAGACTAATAAAATCCATAGATAGATTGGTTTCTTTTTCATAAAAGTAACCTCCTCATAATTTTTAATTTATTATAGCATATTTTAACAAGTAAAACAAATCCTACAAGTTTACTTCCACCTGCTTACGGTATGCTTTCGGAGACTTCCCACATAGTTTTCGAAAGACCTTATAGAAATAGCCTACATTACTGTAACCAACCGTATAGCAAATATCCTCAATACTATCATTTGTAGATAGTAAAAGTTGCTGGGCTGCCTTGATGCGTTGCTTATTGAGAAGCTCAGCAAAGGTTGAATTGGTTTCCTTCTTGATTAACTGACCTAAATACACAGGATTGATAAAGAGATCCTTGCTGATATCCTTGAGAGAAAGTTCTTTTTTATAGTCTCTACCAATAACTTCAAGTACACTGACGACATTTTCATTCATACGATATTGACCAAAGAAGGACGTCAAGGTTTCCTTGGTATAAGCCACTAAATCTTCAAAGTTTGTAATGGCATGAATTCTTTTGACAATATCTGTCATATCATCTGCTTTCAAATGCTCAAAGAGATGGAAAACATCCATCACAAACTGAGTAAAGAGTTGCTTGGTAATGGACACCCTCGGTGTGTTTTCCAACACAATCTTCTCAAGCAAATTCAACTCTTCGATAATCTGCTGAAGATTGCCTTGGATAATAACTCGATAAATGGGTTCATAATAAGAAAAGAGGCTTTCAGATTGATCGAGATTTACAGTTCCATAGAAGAGTGCTTTTTCAACGTCAAATTTCCATTTTTCAAAGTTTGCCTGATAAGGTGACTCAAAAGGCATAACGAGTAAACCATCGAATTTCTGAGCTGCAATCACAATCTGCCAGTCCTGACCTAAAACATAGTAAGGAATGACAAAATCCCCTTGTTTCTCTTGGGAGAGTCCAATCCACCAGTTTTCTTTTTGAGACAGGTGTGCTTTAAATGCTTCGTCGTCTAACTTTTGACTTAACATTTCTGGCTCATGCACTTTCTCACGAAGTTGACCAAGGATTTTCTCAAGTAAATGCTCCAGTTCAACCTTATCAACTGGTTTGACAAGATAATCTACAACATTGAGGTTCATGGCTTTCTTGACATATTCAAATTCTTGATAGCCGGAAAGAAGAATATAGTAAGCCTCTGGCAAGAGTTCCTTCATTTCCCCAATCATTTCAAGTCCTGTCTTGCCAGGCATGTTGACATCAGAAATGACGATGTCTACAGGATGTTCTCGAACATAGTCCAAAGCGTCATCAGCATGATTGGCTGTTGCAACGACTTCCATATCCCATTTTTCAAAAGGGATCAAACGCTTAAGTCCTTCTGTAATCATGTACTCATCGTCAACTAATAGTACTTTATACATGTTTATCCTTTCTCTTCATCCTGAATGGTGATTCTATATTGAACACCTTTTTGTTCAGCTGATTCTACATTGATGTTATAGCGGTCTCCAAAGTAGAGCACAAAGCGTTCGTGGGTATTAACAATCCCAATAGACTGTCGTTGCCCCTTATAATCTGCTGTGTGTTCAAAGGTTCTTTGAGCCAGTTTAGCTTGAATTTCTGCTAGTTTTTCAGCAGACATCCCACGGCCATTATCGGTTACTAAGATTTCGACATAGCCATCTTTTTTCAAAGCCTTAATACTGATAACATTATCTGTTCTTCTGTGATCAACTCCATGGGCAAAATAATTTTCCACTAACGGTTGGAGGGTGAACTTTGGAATACGCATTTCTTCCAATTCAGGGTCAATCTTAAATCCATAGGCAATGGATTTTGGATAGCGAACCATACAGAGATAACTGTACTTCCGACAAAACTCCACTTCTTGTTTGAGGGTCGTTTCTCGCTCGTCAGAGATATTATTGCGCAGGAGACTACTGAACTCATAGATGATATCTGCTAGTTCATTTTGATTTTCCATCACTGCGTACATCCGCAAAAATTCCAGAGTATTGTACATGAAATGCGGATTAATTTGAGCTTGTAAGGCTCGCATGTTGGCATCTTTTTGATTGAGTTCCAGTTGATAAATATCGTGAATATTACTTTCTAGTCGATCCAACATATCATTTGTCGACTCAGCAATTAGTAGCAACTCCTGGTCCTTTTTATCTGTGTCGATTCTCTTGGTCTGCTCTCCCTTAGTAATGGCTTGGATAGAGTCCACCAAATCCACAACCTGACTTTGATAGTCAGAAAAAGTCCTTCTTAAGGTCATATATAAAATGATGATAAAGAGGGCGCTCAAACCTAAAATAAGTGCCGAACTCGCTAAAGTCCCACTCCAAACATAATCCTTTGGTACAGCTACTCGAACTTGATAACCATGGGCAGTTGTTCCTACCAACCAAGACTCATTCGTTCCTTTCGCTCCAATATAGAACATATCTGTTTCATATGGTGCAATGACCGTTACTGCAACAGGAATTGTTCCCCTAGTGTTGTCAATCGCTTTATAGAGGACTTCTGGTTCTACGGAAATATAAATGACTCCAAGAGCCTGGTCCGAGATGGGATCAGACACTGGAACAGCGAAACTATTGGCATCTGGTTTAAAGCTCTCAGCTGGAATTTTCTGTCCACCTCTGTTTCCTCTTTTGGAAACAAATACATCCGTTGAATCCTGTAGAACAATCGAAATACCTGTCACAAAATCGTTTCGCACGTATATATCATCGATATTTTCATAAATAGAAACGGAAATATAGGGTGACGCCTTGCGTTCTAACTGCCAGTAAAAATAATCCGGCGTACTGAGGCTAAAATACTTGTAAATCCCTTCAATCCGAGCTTGATTATCCACTAAACTCTGGGCTAGACGGGTTGACTCCCGATAATAGTATTCAACCTCATCAACTGTTCGAGCGAGAACACGCTGACCGACACGATTGGCTTCCCTTTCACGCATATCCCAATCTGCATAAGAAATCAAGAGAGCAAAGCAGGAAATGATGATAATCATCACCAGACTATAGATTCTTAGGAGTGAGTGGAGGCGGAATTGTTTGGTCTTATTTGGTTGCCAATTTTTCATGAATACTTTCATAAACAGGCTCCAATAAATCACTAATAAAGAAGTGCCACATCCCAATTCCTACAAAAGCGATGAGGGCTGGCATATAGAAGCCAATAATGGCTAACAAGACGCTACCAAGGAGAACCTTGGCCACTGCTGACAAACTCATAAAAATTCCGATAAAGGCAAGCTTTAGGGTGTTTTTATAGGATAATTCAAAGTAAACCTGCAACTTTAAAGATACCGTATAGGCCAAAAATACCAAGGCTACTAAAAAGATATTTAGAAAGGTTGCTGCCAAGTGGATAATGGTCTGGTTTGGCAACTGAATCATCAGATACAAGCCATAAATCAAGATCAAGTCAATCCCTATAAAGGTGTAGAAACTGAGATTACTTTTGACAAAATTGCTCTTAAATAAAGCCCATGCTTCCTTGAAACGATAAGCACGGTAAGAATAGCCATTTTCAGCAAATAAACTCATGAGAGTTGCACTAGCGGGTGCTATACCAAAGACCACTCCTCCTGCTAGTGTCAATAACCAAAAATAAGCCGTCGCAATCATCCCCAAAAAGAAACGATGAAAGACTAGCTCAATGAAATTTCCCACGGTTTGCCTCCAAAAATTTAATCTAGTTTTATTATAACATATTTCAAGCGCTCTCAAAAACAGAAGCAGTAAAAAGGGCAAGAGAATTTAACTCATTACTTTTTTAGAAGTAAGCTTGGAGTAGGGGTCATCCTTGTTAAAAGTGTACAAACACCAAACTATAAAAAATTACATTTATTGGTTTAACAATGATGTTTGTGCTATAATAAATATAGAAAGAGATACCGATTAATAATCAAAGAACAAAGGCTTTACCAGGGCAGATGGATATGTTTGAAAATTAGATAATTACTATTCAACTTAATTATTGGTTTGACAAAATAACGAAAGGAGTATGTACCATGACTACTCAAACTTTAAGCACTGTGTTGATGTGTGTTGCGCTTATATTGACTCTTTTCTCTGAAAAATTGTTCAAGCAACATGAAAAAATCGGAAAAATAATTTGCACTATAATCATATTAGTCGCTGTTTTGTTAATGCTGCTCTAAGTTATTTTAAGAATACAGGAATTTGTTTGTCCTGTATTCTTTTTTTCTCTATAAAACGTGCATTGATAAAAACGAATAACAAAAACACCCCCAGTTAGGGAGTGTTTTCAAGGAAAATAGTAAGATTACCTAAATTTTATTATTTAGCATCGTCTTTTTTAAAGATGTTTTTAACACCTTCAACAGCGCCTTCAATTGCGTCTTTTGCATCTTCAGCAACTTCTTTCACTTTAGAAGCAACTTTTTCAGCAGCTCCTTCGCTTTCAAGTCCTTTGTCACCTACCAATTTACCAACGCCTTCTTTAACAGCTCCTGCTGCTTGGTTGAATTTTTCTTCTGTAGACATAAGTATGTCCTCCTTTTATTTTTTCTAAATTAGTAATTATTGAACACGTGGTTCTGCTTTGGCTGCAGCATCTTTAACATTGTCAACGCCTTGGCCAACTTTTTCTTGAACGAATTCAGCGCCTTCACTAAGTTTTTCTTGTGCTGCTGCGACACCTGAACCGATACCAGATTTCACTCTAGACAATTGTTCTGACGCGAACTCACCTGTTGATTCTGCCACGTCAGTTACACGATCTTGAAGGCTAACTGAGTCTGCTTCATATTGTTCTTTAGTTTTGATGTCAACAACATTAACGTTAACTTCAACTACTTCTAGATCAGTCATTTTCGCAACTTCTGATACGATAACGTCTTTGATTTCCTTGTATAGAGTTGGAACGTTTTTTCTGTACTCTACGATAACGTTCAAGTCAACTGCTACTTGTTCTTTACCAACTTCAACGTTAACACCGTGTGTTACATCGTTAGTGTTAACAAGTTTTTCTGTAAGATTTGAGAAGAATCCACCGTCAACATGTAATAGTCCTGGGACTCTATCTAGTGAAAGACCGATGATTTTTTGAATAACTTTATCTTCGTAAGTTAATTCTCCGCGAACATCTTTAGAAACAACAACATCTTTTTTTTCAGTATTTACATTTACATTTTTTTCTACGTTTGACATATGAAACTCCTTTATTTATTTAAATAATTCTTCTGTACATAGTATCCCAACCAAATTCCTAGGGCTCCACAGATTAAAACGAACAATGTTTTAAAGAAACCGAAGGATAGGATGAAGCAGGCTAGAATAATACCTACTACACCACATAGAATTGGGTATTGATATTTTTTAAACCATTCCATTTTTTACTTCCTTACTTTACACGACTAACAATTTTCTTAGCTGCTTTTTGAGGGTCATATTCTTTCACTGAAACTTCCAGTTTAACCTCTCGATCAATACCAAAGAATTCTTTCAATCCTTGAGTGATTTCGTTTTGAACTACTTCAAATTTGTTAGCAATGTTATCTGAAAGAACAGCTGTACCTTCTACATAAACGAAACATTTCTTTTTCCGAGTATGTACCTGAATTTTGGGATTTTTGACTATCTTGTGTTCATCCAATAAACATCGAACAAACCCTTCAATAGCTGAATTTTTTAGTTTTAATTTATCGTCTTTAGTTCCAAGTTTTATTTCCAGATATTGTCTAGGATAAAACAGGATTACTAACATCCATAATAAAACTAAGATAGACAGGCCTAGAAGCCCCCAAAATACATATCTAGCGAGATAATATTCAAATGATGTCTGTCGCCAGCTCGGCAATTGAATCCCTAAATCACTAACCTGGTGGTAATCTATCAAAATAGGAAGGAAAATTGTCAAGATTAAAATACAGAAAATAAGTAATAGTATTTTCTTTGATTTTGACATATAAAATCCTTTCAATTAGTGCAACAAACCATAGCTTTACCCGTCATTATAAATTAAAAACTATAGTCTGCTTTCGAGTAAAACATTAACCTTTTTTACCCAAAAAGAACGATACCACAGAAACTACAATCACTGCACCAACAATAGATGGGATGATAGCCATACCAGCTAGTGAAGGTCCCCAAGTACCAAGGAGTGATTGACCTACTGATGAACCGATTAAACCGGCAAAAATATTAGCAATTACTCCCATTGAGCCACCTTTTTTAGTGATTGCCCCTGCTGCAAGGCCGATAAAGCCTCCTACAATAATGGACCACAACATAATATGCGCCTCCTTTCATAACCCAATATATCTGGGTTGATTATAGTATATCATAATATGAGAGCGTGCTCAAATTATATGCTCACGAATATGTGCTTTAATAAAATGTCTATTTTTAAAAACAATACAAAAACGCTCTAGTCATTTTGACTAGAGCGTTTTCCCTATATCCGAACATCTAATTTATTTCACAAAAAATGTAGTCATTCGGTTGATTTTTATTGCAATACATTGAAATTGGAAAAAAGAAAAAACGCTTAAAATAAGCGTTTTTCTTATGTATTGATTCGAATTGAATGCTTACTTCACTTCTATAAAAAGATTAAATAATTTCTATTTTAGCTGTTAGAAACATTGGTACATCAATGTTTTTAGAATGCTACATAATAAAAGGTAGAGTGGATGGTAGAGTAGTAAAAATAGTTGTTATCCTAGTTGATTAAAAAAATCTCTGATTTCCTCATCTTTTATAAAATAATATATAATTTTCCCCTCTCTTCTAGTATCCAAGACGTTTTGATTGGCTAGTTTACGAAGATGGTGGGAGGCAGACGCCATACTGAGATTTAGTAAACAGGCTATATCACATACACAGAGTTCTTCAACAGCAAGAAGATAAAAGATGATATTTATCTGTTTATTATCGGTAAACTTTGATAAAATACGAAGTGATTTTTGGACTTTTTCCTTTTCAAGGTAGTTCGTTGCGGTTGTAACATTTTGTTGATTAATAACATCCACTTGGCAGATACTATCTTTTTTCATAATTTTTTCTCCTAGCCGAACACAGTTCTTAGCATGTCAAAGCTGTTGTTTTCAATCAGGATATACATCCCCAATCCTAAATAGACAACGGCAATAAACCATCTGCTATATTTCTCCAAAGTTTCTCCAACAGAAGGGACTTGTGCCAATTTTTGGGCAGAAAAAACCAAGAGATAAATCATGACTAGAAAGGTAAGTAAAGCCACTATCAAATTCGCTAAATTTAAGGTAATAAAATATGGGACAAAAACACCAATATTGTCAGCACCACAACTTGCAAAAGTAATCATAGCAACTAGAAAAACCAGGTTTTTATTATCTTTGCGCAAACCATCTTTTGCAATAGCTTCTCCATCAGAATCTCCTAAAAGCAAAACTTTGAGTCCTAGGAAAATTGGAATCAAACCGAGCAAACCTAAAATCTCTTTACTAGGAATATAATTTAAGACAAATGCAAAAAGTAAACTTAGCAATATTAGACTAACAGAGCCTAGAAATTGTCCTAAATAGATGTTAATGATGTCCTTTCTGCTTTTTCTTTTGGCAAAAAATAACATTAGGATAATAAGTAAGTCTACGGCTGTCCCAGAATACAGGATTATTGAAGTAACAACATTTTGAATCATAAAATACCTCATTCAAATATATTTTTGAATGTATTCTAACATTAAACTTTGTAGATGTCAACTTCAGCTCCATCAAAATATAGATAAGAAGGTAGTGTACCAAACATTAAAAAGCCCTGCCATCGAAATGATAGCAGGGCTTAACTTCAATATCCAGATGATATATTTATCTAAAAAAGGTAGAGAAAAAGGTAGAGTTTGGACTGAAATATAGTGAAATGTATTGAAATTGAAAAAAGAAAAAACGCTTGAAATCAGCGTTTTTCTTATGTATTGATTCGTATTGAATGCTTACTTCACTTCTGTAAAGGTTGTGAATGTTATTTTAGCACCCTCTATACGCCTTCATATCAACGTTTTTAGATTATTCTACAGAAAATGTAGTCATAAATGTAGTCATTTTGCTATGCCGTCAATTTCGCAATTTCTTTGAGATAGATTTCAACTGCTTCCGCCTTCTTTTTCGGTGCCAATTCAGCGTAAGTGTCCATTGTCGTTTTAATCGATTTATGGTCCATTCTTATCTGGAGTTCTTTCCAGTTCGCACCAGCATTCAGCATCAAAGAAGCATGTGTATGACGGAAAAGGTGGAAACCATAGTTTGGTAATCCCAACTCAGTCAAACGCTTTTTAAGTGTTGCACGTTCATTTCTATCACACATATAGTTCCCGTAAATTGTCGGGAAAATTAGATCCACAGTTGGTAAATCATGACTCACAAAATAATCACTCATCTCAGCATGAAAAGCTTTCAAGTCATCTAAGACTTGTATCGGGACTGCAACTCTTCTGTTGCCAGCATCAGTCTTGGCACTGTTCTTACAAACAATCTCGCCCTTAATCTCAAGTTTCTTATTTCCAGCTTTCCACATTAGTGTTTTATTGACGATAATTTCATTAGCATCAAAATCCAAATCATTAATCGTCAAAGCTAAAAGCTCATTGATTCGAAGTGCAGAAGCTAGCAGCGTGTCGCAGATAACTTTGAATCTTCGATTAGCTCGTGTATCAGGTAAAGTATTCAGATAGTTCAGCCAAGTAGCCAAATCCTCTCCATGCAATACCATGATTCTCTCCTTTACCACCTTTGGTTTTGGAGGAATTTTCACTGTACGAGCGGGATTATTTGTTAGTTCAAAATTCGTGATCCCATAATCGAAAATATCACTAAGCTTATAGATAACTGCACCGAAATCTTTTGCATGGCCCTTTTTAGATTTTTTCATACCTGATTCAACTGACTTTTTAGATTGCTGGGCTAGCTTATTAACCCAAATCTGAATATCTGCAGATTTTATTTCTTCAGGCCTATATTCTCCAAACTTAGGGATGAGATAGGTATCAAGATAGCTTCGGACTCGGTTAATCGTATTCTGAGAAGTCACCCAAGTTACAAAACTGACAAACCAGGCTTCTGCTAACGACTCGAAGTTATTAATCAGCAAAGTCTCTTTTAGAGTTGAGCCCTTCGCTTCAAATTCAAGCCGAGCTTGAATGATTTTTCTATCAAGACTTTTTAGAGTCTTAGCAGTTATAGATGATGTAACTTTTTTTCCAGTCTTAACATCTACACCAATATACACACCACGTTGCGTATAGCTAATACTTCCATTACTCTTGGTAGTTTTAATGACTTTCCGATTGTTGTGAATGATAGTTTCTTTCTGCATAGTAGCCTTTCACGTTCGGATATATAAAAGGCTAAAATAACAACCTCACACTATTTATGTGATGTTACTATTTTAGCACATTTTTAAAATTAAGGAGTTAAATAGTTCAGCACATCTTCCATTTTGTAGTAAACAGTTCGAGTACCCTCGATAGGTGGTTCAAGACGCTTAAGACCTGTCTTCTCCCACGATTTCAATGTATTTGGTGAAATTTTAAGTATAGAAAGCAGCTCTTTCTGAGTTAGAATACTCACATTCTTTTGAATATCTTGCTGTTTCTGCATCATAGCAAGTAAACAAGTCAAAATCTGTTCAATTCGATTCAATATTAATAATTGATTTGAGGTCATCTATCCATCTCTTTGTCTTTCAAATGATTATTTTCTCTATGAGAATTTTGATTCCGTCGATATTCCTCATTCTTTTCTTTCAAACGTTTCTTTTCTCTGATATAATCCTGTTTAAGATAAAGTAAGTCGTCTTCTTTTTTCTTCTGTTGTTCTTTATTTTCACGATATTGTTTACGATAGTATGCCTCATCTTCTTTAATCTGTTTAATCATATAATCTTGTTTATTCTTATTATATCGGAGTGAATCCAACAATTTTACAAAAAAGAATGGCTTCTGAACAATTAATTTTAAAAGAATGGGCTCGTTTTTACGTGCATAATTTACTAGACTACCAAATTCTGTAAAATTCTATTCATTAATGATATCGATAGCCGTTTCTAAATAATTATCTTTACTGTTCTCAATAATAAACTGCTCAAGATCAAATCCACAACCTGCAACAATATCTTTAACATCGTACTGTGTTTTCTCCGGATTCTGAGCATGAGTCAAATAATGAAACATTCCGGTTGGGGACATAACAGCCTCAACATGCTTTGGTGTATTTAATTTTTCAGTCAGAAGCTCAGAAACTTGGCTTTCGCTCTTGAGCGAATCAAAGAAAAGCACACCATGTCGATGAGTTTTTTTAAATTCCCCAGTTTCTTCATTGATATCCTTATCATGCCATGGGCTAAGAACGAAAGGAACTCCCATTCTGTCAAGAATTTCTTTATGATTTTCAGGAGCGCTATCTTGATAAAGCAAGAAAGTCCACTTATTAGCACGTCTATTTTTAATCATAGATATTACCTCTTTTATTAATAAAATTTTCCCTATTATTTAAATCAATGAATTTTATACATGGGCTACCTCTATTTAACAATACAAAATATTGGTTGGTTCGTTTGCAACTTAACATCGTTTTTTCCTCACTGTATTTTCCAAATAAATATGATAATTTTCGTAAACCGACTTAACTTTTTGATCGTTGATTATTGATCCATAGTCGTAGTGATTTATACATATTGAATAATCCATGAAAACAGAGTGTTTTTGACATCCACTACGTGTGTCAAAAACTCTATTTTCACTATCTTTTCGAACCTTTGTAAAACAATTTATTCCCGATTCTAATCGGAGATGAAAAATAAAATTTGGGATTGCAATTCGAGATTTCTTCTTTTATATGTGATCCCATATTCCTAAAAATTTGCTGTGATTGCTGAGAAGTAGGATACTTTAGAACAACTACTACACTTTCATTTCTTACATCAACAATACTACCAGCAACAGATTTGTTAAAATCCTGTATAATTGAATTTTTTTGAAAACTATTTATACTAGTTGAGATAGTCTCATGTTGTATTAAAAAATAACGTAGTCTGATAGTTTGTTTCACTGATTCAAAATAGTTGGATATTTTGTCTGTTTTATATCTATCCGTCAGCTCAATTGTTAATAAAATTGAAAGAAGTAAAAACAGCATAATAACAACTAATAAAAATATCATAGAAAGCAAATACAATTTATTTTGTATTACGACAATTTTTCTTGAAAAAACTTCATTATTAAATAAAAGGATTAAAAGACGAGAAGTTATACTCAAGACAGTATTAAGAATTACAAAAACTAATAGATATCTGGATAGATTAAATGTCTTCTGAAAAAATGTCTTCTCCATTATAAAATTCCTTTCTTTGTAAAGTATGTTGGACATAACAACGGTAACACTTGATAGGGATGTTCGTTATCAATAACTTGAATCAAACCTGTACCCTTACCAATAGGAATCACAATACCTTCTGGGTCTAGATCTGGAAACAAAAATTGTGTTGTCTTTTGATTGATATTTCCAATTTGAATAAGTACATTCAATTGTTCGCGAACAGAAACTGGAATTGTGTTATGATCGAAACGCTGACCAACTAATAAAAGATGAACTCTAGTCGCTCGGCCCAATAGAGCAACTTGGGATAAGAGGGAAAAGAAAGATTCTTTTATCGTTTTATTGACACCTTCCGATAACGCTAGAACTTCGTCTATGACAATAGTTAAATGTTTAAACTCTTGATCTGGATTATCATAGAGAATTTCTTGACGTTCTTGGATAAGATTCAAACATGAACTAAGATTTTCATTTATCTCTGATACAAAATCTGATTTAGATCGATTTCTTTGAGGATGGAGAACAGGAAATCCATTTTCCCGGGCCCAACGACTAGGTGTATCAAACTTAGGATCCACAATGATTAAATCAGAAAAATTTTTCAGTAAACTTAGAAAATAAGTCAAAGCATATGATTTCCCTGAACCACTATTTCCTGCGATAGCTATAGAAGTTACTTTATTAAAATCCAGAGTTAGATTTTTCATTATTGGTACTGTGTTAATTTCTTGCTTCAAAACAAACTGATCTAAATCTGAAATTACAAGTCTTTCTGAAATTCCTACTTTCCAAGGGAAAAATAATCCTCTTTGAACGTGGATATCATCGGTTTCAAGAGCAACAAAGTAAGCAGAATTTTGTTTAAGTACTGTATATCGTGGATAAAGAGCAGCGTTAGCAATCAGAAAAATCTTCTGATAAAGTTCATCATCAATAATGAAACCTGCTGGTAGTCTTGGTATAAACAGAAAGCCATCTTGCATGATTGTCGTGTGAAAACTATTACTGTAGCTAGTTTCCCCCTGCATGATAGCTCCAAGCCCCATATTTAGGGCTTGGAGCAAGTATTGAGCAAGGTCTTTATCAGTCATTATTTAACCTCTTTGATTCCATTCGCACGAAAATAGACATTGTAGCCGACTTCGCAAGCCTCTAGATTATCAAAATCAACCATCGCTAAATATGGTGGAAGAGCAACTTCTGTTTCGAATTTGACTTGGAATGGTGGCAAGCCTTTCTGAGAGAACCAGGCCTTGTGTCCGATAATCTCACCAGTTGGCTGACTATCTTCAAACTTGATTTGCGGTTCAAATTCAGTACTTAGACAATGAATTGGTTGCTTCTGATCAACATATTGTTTAGCTGTATTGGCTGAATAGCCATTTTTACGATTATTTGTACGCATAAACGTACCTCCTTTTCTTAGATGACTACAGTTTATCAAACTTACTAATTCAAAACCGGCAAAATTTTTGCCGGTTTTGAATTATAATTCTGATAGCAGAAAAGCTAACTCAACTAACCAGTCGCTAATTTTCTCTGAAATTTCTAAAGATGATTCTTCATTTGGAAACTCTGGGAAAAAATTTAATAAACTTACGATAAATTTGTCAATAATATTTTTTTCAAAATTTTCAAATTTAATATCATTACACCCATATCTTCTATTTAAAAAATTAAATAGTTGTCGTCTGAGCGATGATTTTTTAAAATGTGAATCTGTTTTTAAAACTTCCAAGATTTCTGAAATAAGGCTCAAACAAAATTGCTCATTTGGAAAAAATAGATCTTTTGGTGTCTTAATTCCAAGACTCTCCTGAAATCCTGTCTGTGAATCTACTGTCATGTTTCGACTCCCTTTCAAAATCCCTCTAACTGTTCTATTATCTATACATTTTATATCTTCTTTAGAATATGCAAAAGAAATATCGTATTGACTTAGACCTTTCTTTTTCATTTCCTCTTTTAAATACTTTCCTAATATTTTTGAATATATTGGAAAAATGATTTCTTTATTTAGCATTTTACTACTCTCCTTTTTGGACAAAAAAAAAGAGCCATCCGACCGATGGCTCTTTGATTTTTTAATTTGCAGTAGTAGTATGCCACAAAAAACGATTTATAAAATTTCAAATTTTATAAAAAAACAAATTGATTATTTTTAATGGTATAATAACATCAAGTAGTAATATTATTGGAGATGAAATGGATATCAAGCAACAGAAGAAAAATGCCCAGGCGTTTATTAAACGTTGGGAAAATCGTGGGAACGAGCGACAAGATAGCCAATCTTTTTGGCTTGATCTACTTCAGTCAGTATATGGGATTGAAAAACCTACAGAATACATAAGATTTGAAAATACAGTTAAGATTGACAAAACAAGTTTTATTGATGGTTTTATTGATGCGACAAAGGTTTTGATTGAACAAAAGGGTTCTCACAAGGACTTAAATAAAGCTATTAAACAGTCTGATGGTACTTATCTAACACCATTTCAACAAGCTAAACGATATGCCACAGATTTACCGTATTCTCAAAGACCCCGTTGGATTGTAACATGTAATTTTAAAGAGTTTTATGTCTATGATATGGAACAACCAAACGGTGAACCCAAGGTCATTAAACTAGCTGACCTGGAGAAAGAAGCATATCGTCTAGAATTTCTGATAGATAAGACAAATGAACACCTAGAACGTGAGATGAAGGTTTCTATTGAGGCTGGAGAAATCGTTGGAGAGATTTACGAGGGGCTGCTTAAGCAGTATATCAATCCTGATAGTCCAGATAGTCTTCATGCGATTAACCAACTTGTTGTGCGTCTAGTATTCTGTCTTTATGCTGAAGATGCGGGAATTTTTGGACATCACATGATGTTTCATGATTACCTGGCTCGTTTTAGCAGCCGTGACTTCCGACGAGGGTTAATTGACCTTTTCTCTATCTTAGATACTCCGATTGAAGAACGAGATCCGTACTTGGATGAGGAGCTTCTTGCTTTTCCTTACGTTAATGGAGGGATGTTTGCTGAGAATAGGCTAGAAATTCCAAACTTTACGGATGAACTACGTGAGTTAATTTTGGAGCATGCTTCATCTAGCTTTGACTGGTCTGAAATTAGTCCTACGATTTTTGGAGCAGTATTTGAGTCTACACTCAACCCAGAAACACGTCGAAGCGGTGGTATGCACTATACCTCTATTGAAAACATCCATAAAGTAATTGATCCACTCTTCCTGGATGAACTAAGAGATGAATTGAATGAGATTCGTCAATTCAAGCAATTTAAAACTGTTGAACAAAGAGCTAAACAGTTTCAGTCAAAGCTATCTAGTCTGACATTCTTTGACCCAGCTTGTGGTTCAGGTAACTTCCTTACAGAAACTTATATATCCCTAAGACGTTTAGAAAATGAAGCTATTAAGCTTTATATGGGAGATACAGTAGCATTAGACTTAGGTCAAGACCTTGTTAAAGTGAAATTAAATCAATTTTATGGTATCGAGATCAATGACTTTGCGGTTTCTGTTGCTAAAACGGCCCTCTGGATTGCAGAAAGCCAGATGCTGGAAGAAACTAAAGATATTGTATTTGCGAATATTGATTTTTTACCACTCAAGTCTTACACTAATATTGTTGAGGGAAATGCTTTAAAGATTGATTGGGAAACAATTGTACCTAAAGATAGGCTGAGTTATATTATTGGGAATCCGCCTTTTGTTGGCTCAAAATATTCAACACCTGAACAAAAGAAAGATATGGATGTCGTATTTTCTCCCTACACTAAGAAATATAGAAAATTAGACTTTGTTGCTAGTTGGTACCTGTTAGCTTCTAAATTCATGGAAGGTACAAGTATCAAGAGCGCATTTGTATCGACCAACTCAATCATGCAAGGAGAGCAAATCTCTATTCTATGGCCACTAATCTTTGATATGGGTAATGAAATTGATTTTGTCTATAAATCCTTTATTTGGAATAGTGATGCAAACTTAAAAGCTCATGTTCATTGTATCATTGTAGGATTCAGTTCTACATCGGTCACAACGAATAAAGTTATTTATGATAATGGAAGTGAATCTAAAGTAAGTAATATAAATGCTTATCAGATTGAAGCTGAAAATATCTTTATAGAAAGTAGAAATAAGTCAATTAGTGGTGCTAAGCCAATGATTGCTCCAAATAAGCCATGTGACTATAATCATCTAAAAATTGAAGCCACGGAGTATGACGACTTTATCAAATCATCTCCTGAATCTGCAAAGTGGATTAAGCGAATGGTTGGTGCAAAGGAATTTATTCAAAATAAAGAACGCTATTGCTTGTGGCTTGTAGGAATCACACCTAAAGAACTCCGTTCAATGCCGATAGTTTTGGATAGAGTTGAAAAATGTAGAGAAGCTCGTATCAATGCGAATACTTCTGAATCATTAAAATTAGCAAATACACCAACACTATTTAGAGAGCAATTAAACCCTGATAAATATCTAATTATTCCTTGTGTTTCTTCTGAAAGAAGAAAATATGTTCCAATTGGTTTTTTAGATGATAAAACAATTCCAGTTATGGGAACTTTGATAGTGCCTGATGCAGATTTACTTGATTTAGGAATATTGACATCAAATGTCCATATGGCATGGATGAGGACAGTAGCTGGTCGTTTGAAATCTGATTACAGATATTCAAAAGACATTGTTTATAATAATTTCCCTTGGCCTGAATTGACTGAGGAGCAGAAGAGTAAAATCTCTAAAACTGCTCAAGCAATTCTCGATGCACGTGCGCTATATCCAGATAGCTCATTAGCTGATCTTTATGATGAGTTAACTATGCCAGTCGAACTTAGACGGGCTCACCAGGCTAATGATAAAGCAGTTATGGAAGCTTATGACATGACAAAAATCGTAGATGGAAAGAGAACTTGGTTAACTGAAAGTGAAACGGTTGCAAGATTGTTTGAGATGTATGAAGATATAACAAAAACCAAATAACAAAAACTCTTCAAGATACACTCAATTACTTTAAGTATCGCTTAGGTTCGTACAAATTTAAGAAGGATATCACAGATATGCAACAGCAAAGATTTCATATTCCTAATAATGTAATAGAGCCATATCAATACGATATAGCTCTGAACTACATTGAAGCGTATCAGCCATCGACTGAAATTAATAATTTAATAGAAACCTATTTAATACTGAAGTTAATTAAAAAAGAAATTGAATTTTCTAAATTCAAACATCTAATTTCAAAATTTCATAACGATATATCCACGAATTTCCCAAATACCATTTTTGAAATAGACTATGATAGCATTGAAATTTTTTATAAAGATATCTTTTGGGAATTAGTATTATCCTTAGGAAAAATTAATAAAGATGATGCTTCCCAGTTTGAATCATACATTAAAAAATATAACATTCGGACAATAAATCTTAAAATTGTTACAAAATTGATTGATCTATTCCCACAAGTTGTTAAAGAAAATTTTCTCTCTTTATCTAGAAATATAGAATTTTTCCTGGATCATCAATCAGGAAGATTTACAGATTCTAATAATGGCTTATACATTAAATTAGGAATCACAAATGAAGAGATAAATAATCTAGCAAAAGAATATTGTAATACGGATAATATTAACCCAAACTATTTACAAAAAATAGTTGATTATAAGAAATTAAGCGAATATAAGTTTAATGACCCAATTAAACTCCTAGCTAAAAGAACTATTGAAGAGTTCTTAGAAAAAAATTCTGGTATCAGTCAGACATTACAGTATTCTCAATCCATTAGTATTGATAACTTAGCAGCTGATAAGTTATTTCAGTTAGAAAAAAATAAAATTATTCTTAACAAATTATTACTGGATGAATATCATGACTTTCCAACCTTATTAAATAACTATATATATTTTTTGGGTTTCTTTAATTATGAAATAGGATTACCCTGGCTTATTGCCAATGACGAAAGATTTGACTTCTCACGCTTCTTTTCCCCAAAATCAAATGCTAATTTTAATGGTTTTCATCCGAAATTAAAAACTACGTATAGTTTGTTATTTTTTGCATATTTTGTTTATTTGAAAAAAAATGGCATTGATATTGAAAAAATTGTGGAATGGTACTTTAATATTTACTTAAAGGATGAGTTAAATATAGTGGGATTCTACTTTCATGCTTCTAATAAAGATTCTACTTTCTATGAAAGAGGAAAATGTATAATCAGTGAAATGGATGGTATTTTAGACCAATATGAATTATTTTTTAGAAATGGAGAAATTGACCAAGATTTATTAGAGATTAAATCTGGCACTTCCTCTTATGCTACATTGAAATCCTTTAATAAGAAAAAATTTATCAAATTGAACGACACTCCTGATAATTCTGCATTGTTCTCTGCGCTTTTTTCTGATCAAAGTCCACTTAGCTTCATTTCATCGAAAGAAGAACATAAAACCTTCTTCAAACATATAAAAGAAGGTGTGAAGATTACAGATTTTGATGATTATCAGATAAGACAAATAAATATTCTAATAGAAAAGAATCTTTTAAAACTATCAAACGATGTAATAAAATTTTCAAACTTTCAAGAAATTAACATTTTGAATAAATTATGGAAATCAGGTACATATTGTCTATACTATAAAGATAAAATGATACTAAATATTGCAGAGGACCTTTGTAAGAAAGGGTATTGTGAATACTCAGATAATCTTTTTTCTGAACATGAAAGTAATTATTTATCTTATATTTTGGATGATAAAAAATATGGCAATGGATTAAAGATTAGAAATAAGTTTTCTCATGGTAAATTTGGATATAAAAGAGAAGAAGAACATTTACAAAATTATTTAGAGTTGCTCCAAATAGTCATTTTTTATGTTATAAGAATTAACGATGAGTTAGAATTTTCAAATCAAAGCTAGCTAATATATAATCTAGGTGTTTGTAAAAATCATCTATACTATATAAAAAGCACATAATAATTATTAGTGTATTTTCCTTCAATAACCATAAATGATTATATTGCAACAAACCATGGTAACGTCGCTTTCTTCTAGTATAGACAGGTTCGTGGAGTTTAGAAGAACAGAATCAAGATAAGGTGAAATAATCGACAAAAACAAATGGATTTTACAAATATTTCTCTTATCAGCTATAGCTGATAAGAGAAATCAAATCCTAAGGAAGTCCTTGAACTACCAAACTCCGTATCAAGTTTTTCTGAGTCTTGTGAAATTGTCTAGCTTAATTTAACAAATGAGATTATATAAGCTATGGGGGGAAACACGCTCTGGTTAGGATAAAAATATTGACCCCTACGCACCAGCTAAATAAGAAGCACTTATAAAACACTCTAAATAACTTAGTGAAAAATGGGCGTTCATTCTTTAATATGACGAACAACCTTGTTATCTTAATGGTAGAGAATGGATTGATGAAATAGCGAATAAAAATAGACCCCCAGTCGAAAATTTGTTTGACTGGGAACTGACACTAGTGACTTGACTTTTTGGAGGATTAGAAATGGAAAATATAGAAGAATTATTAGTAACTCTGCAGGAACAAAGCTTTACCTTCAATTATGAAAATAGAGAAGTGAGGATTGATTTAGATACATTATTGTCTGATTATGATGATGGAACATCATTTATAGACTACATATCAGATTTTTATTACGTTCAATCTGTTTATCAAAAATTAAAAAATAGTGAAGGTGCTGATCCTGTAGAATTCTTCAAAGAATTCTCTAATAGTAATAAATCATACTATAAACTATTATCATTTATTAAATTCTACTATTCAGAACTTAAAAAATGTCTTTATGAAATTAAAGATGGCACGAAATTTCGACGTCGGATACACTTTGAAATATATAGAGAGCTATTATACACCTCTTATTCGTATATAAAAATCGGTTGGATCCCCTATTTAGATAAAGAAGATAATGATATTGATGTGACTATTTATATTGAATCAAATTTGGAGGAAAAAAATAAAATTTTAACCTATTTTATTAAACAATATGATATAGGTTTAAACCCTGTACTCAAACTAACACTCTTACGAATTATTTTAGAATTACTAATTAACGATAGAGAGAATTTTGAACTGAGAAAGCAATCATTGGAAAAATTTTTGGAATCTTTTTCAAACAAATTAAATAATTTAACAAGTAAATTCCAAAGTACATTGAACAGACACGTTCCTAATCAAATACTTTGTCTTGTTTCAGTCGATAACAACAATTGGTTCGGACAAATGATTAATAATGTCGAATTTTCTAATGCTTTGAACACACTGACAGGAAAAAATAGACGGAACTTGAATTGTTATGCTGTTGCTTATAATGATAGTTTTGATTATTATTCTTATTCAATAAATCACCTAGATTTAGATGACCGAAATGACCTTCATAACATATTTAGTGAGTTACTAAATAAAGTTCCAGCAGCAAAATTAACTGATGATGTGAGATACTTTTTACCTAATGAAAATGATTCTATAACATATGGACAATTCAAAGATTTTCCAGAAAAATCAAATAGTAAATTTAATCGGATGTTTACGTGCTGTGAGAGGAAACTCTTCGCAAAACTTAGGAAGGAAGAGTCGGAAATTAATAAAATGAATATACTTGTAACACAGGCACCTTGCGTCTATTGTTCAAGAGAATTGAATTATATTAAGAAAAAATGTTCAGTGACTATTGACATAAATTATCCTGAATTAGACAGAATTAATACTCATGATTGCTTAGCACAAAAAATATTTGACTCTTTTCCGATATCGTCTCGTATACTTATATGGATTAAACAGAAATTTAAATTCAATCTCAAGTAGATAATAGAACAGTTTAAACAATGTAAATATTTTCGAACTTCCTTAAATTACTTTTTGCAAGCAATTAACCGACCATCTGAAGGGTAAATTGATTTCCCAACAAGTTGTTTAACATCTTCTGTTAGAGTAATATTTTGTATTTATAAGATTACTTTTTTCTATAAATTTCTTCCTTTAATTCGGGAGAATAGTAACGACTCTTCCCTTTTTTAACAATTTCTATTTCGTAATGAACAATCAATTTAATCATGTACTGAAAATTAGAAATGTTTATCCCAAATTGATCTGATAGCTGTCTAAAGCTCTCCCCTTGCTTTCTCATTTCATATATTTGAACTTTATCTTCATAAGTTGATTTCATAATAAAACACCCCAAAAATTAGACAGAAAAATCTAACTTTTGGGGTGCAGTTCATTACATTCAAATTAGAGTGTTTTTGTGTTCACTTTACAAAATAACACAATATATTGTGTATGCTTTTTAAAAAAACACAACATATTGACAAAGCAAATATTTAGTAGTATTATTACATTAAAGATGTTACTGGATTATAAGCTTTCTGAAGCAGAGTGACTATAAAATAGAGGTGTAGATGTTAGAATTTGATGTAATTGAACACTTTAAAGCGTTTGAAAAAAACTTGAAGACTTCTGAAGATGATGTAAATACTATAAGCAATAGAGTAAAAGTAATTACTAAAATAATTAACAAAGCCTATTGGAATATAGATTCTGAAGTTTTACATAGCATATTGGTAGGTTCGTATGGACGGGGGACAGCAATACACTTGAGTGATATAGACTTACTTGTAGAGCTTCCAGAAAATCAAAAAGATCGATTTGCTCAGTATAGCGGAAACGGTCAGAGTGCCTTGCTTCAGGATCTGAAAAGCAAATTATTGAAGCACTATTCAGATTCGATTATTAAGGGAGATGGACAGATTGTTAGCATCGAGTTCTCTGACGGCATTCGCTTTGAGGTATTACCAGCTTTTAAATTATCTGGTACAGATAAGTATGAATATCCTAATGCTAATAACGGTGGTAGTTGGGAAGAGACAGACCCTAGGCTTGGACAATATAAACTAACGGACCAGAATAAACGATATAAAAGTGCTGTTAAAAAATTTTGTCGTATGTTACGTGCATGGAACGATACAAACGATGTTGGATTGCATGGAATTGCCATAGATTCATTAAGCTATAGTTTTTTTGAAACTTGGGATGAGTCTAAGACAGGGTATGTATATTTTGATTGGATATCGCGCGATTTTTTCAGGTATGTAATAAATTTTATCGAAAATAATAATATTCTACTCTCGCTAGATGGAAGCTACAGCATTGAGATTGACACTGCTATAAAACGTAAGGCAGAGAGTGCTCTAAGGATTTGCGAAGCAGCTATTGTTTTCTGTAGAGATAATCAGAAATCAGAAGAGTATTGGAGTAAAGTCTTTGGGAAAAAATTTCCAAAACTGCTATCTGGAAAAAATTTCCAAACTGACAGAGTTTCAATCTCAAAACGTAGCACTAGAGAACCAATCGGCACTGCTATTGATACTGAGCAATTTGCAGATGAAATGGGATGGGATATTGCTATAGAAAAGACTGTTGAAATCCAATCAAGTTTGGAGATCAATGGTTTTAGGAAAGGTAGCATTTCACATAAATTTAGAATCCCAATAAAACCTAACTCAAAAATAATCTTTTCAGTTAAAGATGCTCCTGGTATTTATTGGTATTGGAAGGTTAGAAATGTTGGAGCGATAGCAAATAGTAGAAATGCAATCAGAGGTCAAATTGTAAAAAGAACATATAAGATCGTTGAACCTATTAATTTCAAAGGCAATCATTATGTAGAAGTATACGGGGTACATCAAGGCAGAGTGAAAATTTATGGGAAAATAGATGTGCCTTTGGAGGATTTTTTATGAGTGAAAATATTATGTATCAAAAGTTATGGCAACAAATCGTTGAACAACATGCCAAGTTAGTATATAGTTTTACTACAGATGAAAAAGAAATAGCTCGTATATTATGGTGGGCGAAATTTCGACAAGTAATATCTATTATTTCGTCTGCAATAACAGTTAGTCCCGCTCTTTCATCTTTGTTTGGTCATAATGTGTGGTGGAAGTTTTTTTCTGCAATAGCGGGTATCGTTTTATTATGCTTATCTACTTACAATCTTAAAACAGATAATGACGATAAGGTGATCGCTTTAAGAAAGTCAGCAGATACTTTATGGGAAATTAGAGAAAAATATATATCTTTATTAGTTGACTTTGATAATTTTACGATAGAGGAAATTAGAGATAGAAGAGATGAGCTGATTAAAGAGACTGCTAGTGTTTATAAAAATAGACCTAAGACAAGTCTACGTGCTTATAAAAAAGCTCAAAAAGCTTTACAAGTTGAAGAAGAGCAAACATTTAACGAGGGAGAAGCAGAGCAGCTATTACCTAGGTCACTGAGAAACAGGTATCCGAGGTCTTAAAAATTGATATAACGAAAAAGACAACAGATTTGACCCTGTTGTCTCTTTTATATATCCGAACATCTAATTTATTTCACAAAAAATGTAGTCAAAAATGTAGTCATTCGGTTGATTTTTATTGCAATACATTGAATTTTTAAAATTCAAGAATCGCGTTAAATCAAGGTTTTTTCGTTTCTACTGAAACGTAATGACCCACTATTTAACTTCTGTAAACACAACGTGTTTGCGAAGTTTTGGTGAGTATTTCTTCAATTGAAGACGGTCTGGAGTGTTACGTTTGTTTTTAGAAGTAAGGTACAAGCGTTCACCAGATTCTTTGTGTTCAAGTGTAATATTTACGCGCATGGTATCTCCCTTCTATTATTCAGCTGATGCAGCTTTAGCGATCTTACGTCCTTTGTAGTATCCTTTAAGTGATACACGGTGTGAACGTGAGTAATCTCCAGTAGTTTCGTCAAAGTTTACAGATGGAGCTGTTACTTTGTAGTGTGTACGACGTTTGTTTTTCTTCGCTTTTGAAGTGCGACGTGCAGGTACTGCCATTTCGTTTTTCTCCTTTTAAGATATAAATTCAATTAGGTTTGATTTTCATCAACTTTAATAGTATATCAAAACTTTTTTGTAAAGTAAAGTTACTTGACAAAAAAAGTTGTATTTTTTTATCGTACACTGTTGAATTGTCTGAAAATTTAAAAATTTTCTTCTGTTATTCATGTGAAAATTGTGCTATAATGGAACAAACTGAAATGGGAGGGACTTGAATGACAGAATTAGATAAACGTCACCGCAGCAGCATCTATGACAGCATGGTAAAATCACCCAACCGTGCCATGCTTCGTGCGACTGGTATGACAGATAAGGACTTTAAAACACCGATTGTTGGGGTCATCTCGACTTGGGCAGAAAACACACCGTGTAATATTCACTTGCATGACTTTGGGAAATTGGCTAAAGAAGGTGTTAAATCTGCTGGTGCTTGGCCTGTGCAGTTTGGAACCATTACCGTAGCCGACGGTATTGCCATGGGAACACCGGGTATGCGCTTCTCCCTAACGTCTCGTGATATCATCGCGGACTCAATCGAGGCTGCTATGGGAGGTCACAACGTGGATGCCTTTGTGGCTATCGGTGGTTGTGACAAGAACATGCCTGGATCTATGATTGCCATTGCCAATATGGATATCCCAGCTATTTTCGCTTACGGTGGTACTATCGCCCCTGGAAAACTGGATGGCAAAGACATCGACTTGGTTTCTGTATTTGAAGGAATCGGTAAGTGGAATCACGGCGATATGACTGCTGAGGACGTGAAACGTCTGGAATGTAATGCCTGCCCTGGCCCTGGTGGTTGTGGTGGTATGTATACTGCCAATACTATGGCTACTGCTATCGAAGTTTTGGGGATGAGTTTGCCAGGTTCTTCTTCTCACCCAGCTGAATCGGCTGACAAGAAGGAAGACATCGAAGCAGCCGGTCGTGCAGTTGTCAAAATGCTTGAACTTGGTATCAAACCTTCAGATATCTTGACTCGTGAAGCCTTTGAAGATGCTATTACAGTGACAATGGCTCTCGGTGGTTCTACTAACGCCACTCTTCACTTGCTTGCTATTGCCCACGCAGCTAATGTTGACTTGTCTCTTGAGGACTTTAATACTATCCAAGAACGTGTGCCTCACTTGGCCGACTTGAAACCTTCTGGTCAGTATGTCTTCCAAGACCTCTACGAAGTTGGTGGTGTGCCTGCGGTTATGAAGTACTTGCTGGCAAATGGATTCCTTCATGGAGACCGCATCACATGTACTGGTAAAACTGTCGCTGAAAACTTAGCTGACTTTGCAGACCTCACACCGGGTCAAAAAGTCATCATGCCACTTGAAAATCCTAAACGTGCGGACGGTCCGCTTATCATCTTGAACGGTAATCTTGCTCCTGACGGTGCAGTTGCCAAGGTATCAGGTGTTAAAGTGCGTCGTCACGTTGGTCCAGCCAAGGTCTTTGACTCAGAAGAAGATGCTATCCAAGCGGTCTTGTCCGATGAAATCGTTGATGGCGATGTTGTCGTTGTTCGTTTTGTTGGACCTAAGGGTGGCCCTGGTATGCCTGAGATGCTCTCACTTTCATCAATGATCGTTGGTAAAGGCCAAGGAGACAAAGTTGCCCTCTTAACAGATGGACGCTTCTCTGGTGGTACTTATGGATTGGTTGTTGGACATATCGCTCCTGAAGCTCAGGATGGTGGACCAATTGCCTACCTTCGTACAGGAGATATCGTTACGGTTGACCAAGATACTAAAGAAATTTCGATGGACGTTTCTGATGAAGAACTTGAAAAACGCAAGGCAGAAACAACCTTGCCACCACTCTATAGCCGTGGTGTCCTTGGTAAGTACGCCCATACCGTATCTTCTGCATCACGTGGTGCTGTTACAGATTTCTGGAATATGGAACAATCTGGTAAAAAATAAGCTCTCATATTATCCTATAAAGAATTACCTTATTACAGTGGTATAATAGGGCACACAAAAAGGATGAAGTTCTTACGAACTTCATCCTTTTTCATTGGAATAGGCAACAAAGTATGTTATCTACTCCACTTTTTTCTTTTTCCACAAGTAAATGAGTACGATGAGGGAAGTCATTGAAAGTACTATTCCAGTGTTTAACCCTGGTGGGCTATAACTCCATATAATCTCGTGTTCTCCTTCAGTTAGTGAAACACCCATAAAGAAACCAAGAGATTTTTGAACTTCTTGAGCTTGACCATCTACTGTTACACTCCAACCTGAGTGATATGGAATAGTGAAGGTTGCGAAGGATTGTTCACTATTTGGAACATTGACATGTGCTTTCACCGTTGAATTTGAATAGGAATCAATGGTGATATCATGTGTTTTTTTAAACTGTTCCAATGCATTTGTTAGCGTTGGTATATCAATTGAATAAAATTTAAAACCTCGAAAATCCCATTCTTTGGCTTTTCCTTCTTCAAAAGTGAGAGTAATCGTTTGATCTAAGTTTCCATTGCCAAGCATCCAAAATTGATTATCTCGGAATCGATTTTCATAGGGATAACTTAATCCGTTGAGCTTCACCTTTGACTTATTTACCGAACCAGCTTGTCTTTCTGGAATTTCAACAAAGTACAACTTATTTGGTTCAAGAGTCAACTTCCATTCAATGTTAGAATATTCTCCTTCATTTGATAGAGTGTATTTGTCTCCCGACTTTGTTAAATTCGAGGTAACTGGTTCCCCAACACTCACTTCGCTTAGTGCATTTGCTCCAGATAATCCAATCACTTGTAATAGCTGATTCAAATTGGCAGCGGGTTGATGTGCTTCAAATGAGATATTCGTCGCTGAACTTTCATTAGTTAAATATCCAAGAGAAAAGGCATATGGATTACGATAAACAGCAAAGTTCTTTAACGTACCTACTTTCTCATACAATCCACGAACGTCTGAAAAAATACGTTTTTCATCTCCATCCATCATAAAGTTTGAGATTCCAAAGAATGAATCCAGAATGACATTACGACTTGTATAGTTAACAACTGATTGCGATGACGGCAATCCTAGATAGCTCAATTCCTCAATCAATGAATACTCGAGACTCGAAGTGAAATGTGATACCCCATTATAATTATAGGCAATAGGGAAGTTGGCATGAGACAAGCCCTTATGCATTTCCATCCTTGTAAATACCTTTGAACCGCCGTAACCTTCTTGGTCAAAAGCAGTGGCGTATTCCATTTGACTCTTTAATCCTTCATTACCAATGAAAAAAGGTACCCTTTTTAATCCAACAAAAGAACTGATCATTAGTTCGATAATCACCACTCCGGCCACTAATTGTAACCTACGAACTTTATCTACTTTTCTAAAGAAAAACGCTAATAAGATGGTTGTCCAAAAGCAAAATGCGAGTATTTTCTGCGGCGTTTCAACAAATTGAAGACTTCTTTGAGTCGATAATACAAGTATTGAACCAAACCCAAAAATAGCCACTAGAAACTCGCTTAATCGAAGCTTATCTTTCCATTGTAGTAAGCTTTCTGACGCCAATACCAGCATAAAGCTGTTGGCTACCCATGAATTTCTAAAGAAGAAACCAACGGGACGTTGTCCCATATGCCAAATTTGATCGAAGCCTTGAATAGAGAATGAGAGAAACAACACAAGAAGGACGACTATCGCTGACAACTTCTTAAGGAGAGTAATCTCTTTCTTAGCAAAGAATGTAAACAACCCAAAGAGAGCCAAGCCACCAATATATAGCTGCGGTAGAGCCTTTGGATCACCCCATTCTTTTTCTCCGAAGGATCCTAGAATAAATTTTTGAGGCATTGCTACTACATCATTGACGAAGTCCCATGACCACGCGAAGGTACTCCCAGCGCTCGCTTTACTCTCTAACAAGGCACTAAAGACCGGCAATAACCAAAACGCTGCAATTCCTACACCAATTAGTGCAAATAAAGCAACTCTCCCCATTTTTAGTAGCGCCTCAATCAGAGGGTCATCCGTTGAGAAGATAATATAAAACGTATACAGTGCTACAAAAAGGCACATCATATAGCCTGTATAGAAATTCGTAATCAAACTAATAGAAAGAAAAATCGGTAATTTAAACGATCGCTTTCCACCCGCAATTTCTTCAATTCCTAAAAGAATCAACGGTACATAAATTAGATTATCTAAGAAATTAGGATTGTACTGTTGCGATACGATAAAGCCACTAAGAGCATACGACGAAGATAATCCTAACGATAACCAGTAATGTTTAGACACTCCTTGAAATTTCTTTTCCAAGAAATACCCAAAGACGACTCCCATTATCCCAGAACGAATTAGTGGGATTACATAACTCAAAATTTGAAATATTGAAACCGGGAAGATTACGTATAAAAACGTGAATGGACTTAAACTATTAAAACCCCAAACACTTGGCATTGCTCCTCCAAGTGATTTCTCGAAGGACCAAAACAGACCGCCATAATCTCCACTCCAGAACAGTTTATGTAATCCGATATATAGCGGAAAATATTGTGCAAGAAAGTCTCCACTATGTATCGAATTTTGTGAAAAGGGAGTCAACCCTAAACAAAGGAAGACCCCTAACATAACCATAAATGGAACAAAGAACAGCGAACTATATTTTAATTTCATTTTTGAAATTTTCATTATAGTCTACTCCCACTATATTAAATCCATTTTTTGTAAATTGCAAATCCATAAAGAGCGATAGATACGGTTGAGATTATAAAACCTAAAACAAATCCCTCTGGCAAGTAACTCATTTCAACTGTATGCTCACCTGGTGTAATTTTATATGCCAACAGGCTATCCCAAACTCTTGCAGTTTCAACTACTTTTCCATCTACTTTAACAGTCCAACCTTTTTCAAATGGAATACTTGTCATCATCCAGGTACTGTCATCAGTAATATTCACTGTCCCTTTAAAACTACGATTATCCCAATGAGACAATTTTATTCCTTGAAGCTGACGTTCTTGAATGATACGATTTACTAATGCACCATTTGAACGAGCTAATCGTAATCCAGATAAGTCATATTCATTATCCGTTTCAATTTCAATCGTTAAATCTACAGGTTGGCCAGCAGAATTATGCGCAATTTGTATGAACTGTGTTTGTTGAAATTTATCTTGGAATTCGTAATTTTTGCCATTCAACAAGATACGAACTTTGTTTTTATCTGTATGAGATAATTTTTGCGGAATTGATACCCAATAATCTTCAGCAGATTGAGGTAATAAGTGATAGGTAATCGTTCCTGGTTTAGATGAATCAATTCGTTTGTAAGTTTCTGGTTTAGATGATTCCATATTATCTAACTTCAATTCATTTGCTGCTAATATAGCTAAATAATAATCGCTCGTCGCTCCCATTGCTTGTACTATCTTATTTTGATTTTGAATCGGTTGGTGGTTCTCTAATTTTACATTCACCGTTGCATCATTAACACCATAAGCAATTGGTAAAATCAAATCTGTCTCGAAAGTCTTTGTTCTAGCAGCTTCATAAACAGGTTCTTTTGTCGTAATATCTTTACGCGTTACCATATTTCCGAATACATACAACTTGGATGTATCCGGATAGTCCTCTTTAAGCACTGGTTTTGGAGTCACTAAGTATTTCACTGAGAAGAGTGCATCTTGTAGCGGAGTTCCTTGATAGTAGGTCGTTGCGTTAATTCCATTATTTCCTAAACGGTCAAATAAATCTCGCGTACTATTTTCTAAGTTGGAACTAAAAATTGATAAGCCAGGATAATCCACCATGAATGGATCATTCTTACTTAGATTAAATGATTTATTAATTCTGTAAAAATCACTGTGGTCAGGTCGAATAGGGTTAATAGCATCCTTTAATTGTAAAACAGCATCGTGATACTTGTAGGCATCTGTATAGCCAACACGTGATTGAACAAGTGCTGCATTAGCTGTTAACTCAACTACAGTCAAAGCAGCTATAATCATCCAAGCTCTTTTTACTTTAGGATAGAATAAAGCCCCAAGCAGAACCACAAAAATCAAAATCGTTGCAAGACGTTGCCAAACTGTTAAGAAAGAGTGTTGTTGTAACTGTACAATAGAAAAGATAACTGCACCGCTAATCAGCAGGAAGCTAGCTTCTCTTTTAGTAAATTTCTCCACTTCTCGTAGACTTAGATAAGCCAAATAAACTAAAAAGAAAGCAATAATCCATGAGAATCGATAGAAAAATCCAGCAGGATTTTGTCCCATATGCCACAACTTACTTGTAAATTCATGGGCACAAGAAATCAAAAACACTACGAGAACAAAACTTGCTGCAATTTTACTCCATTTTGAAATCTTACTTGAAATAAAGTAATAAAGTGTTCCTAGTAAACCAAAGCTAGCCACATATATATTTGGCAAGTTAGGTCCAGCTGGCCAAGAAGTATTATCAAAAGCTCCTAAAAAGAGTTTTGCTAAAATCTCAAACGGATTGATTTGTAACTTCCAATCAAATCTCAGAGTGCTTTGCAAGCCCCCTTTTGTTGATACCAAACTAATCAGAATTGGGAGCAATACAGCTGATACTATTCCAACAGCTAGTATAGATGCGGCAGCTAATTTCCCCAGTCTTGTTAGAATAACCTTTTTATTTCTTAAATTCTCTGAACGAATAATGTAGAACAAAGCATAAATGACCACAAAAATGCAGGTCATATAACCCATGTAAAATTGAACAAAGAGAGATAATGCCAGCATGCCAATATAGCCTCTTGGAGACTTATTATCTAGTACTTGTTCAACCCCAATTAAAACTAATGGAAGCATGATCATTCCATCATAGAAAATTGGGTTCATTTGATAACTAACATTAAACCCATTTAATGCGTAGATGGTAGCGACGATTGGAACCAAGTAGGCCTTATTCTTTAATCCATCATATCGTTTAACCAAGAAATGTGCCATGGTTAATCCCATCGCTCCATAACGTAAGGCAATAACAATTGGAACCACCCATTGGAAATTTTCTTCAGAGGTTAATAGAAAGAGTAAGTTAAATGGACTCAACAAGTTGAAGCCCCAAATCCCTAACATCCCCCCTCCAATGGATTTAGAGAAAGAGTAGAAGAAACTACTCCAATCGCCATTTAAAAATAAATGTTTGAAATAAGCATATAAGCCAATATACTGTGCGTTAAAGTCAACCGCCATGAGTGACTTTGTCCCGAAAGGAAAGAAGCCATCAATAGCCCAAGCTACAAACATAATGAGCATAGGCGCAATAAAACTTGCTAGATAGACTTTTTTCTTAGTCGTCATTTTGCTCTCCTTTCACAGTAATGTTCGTTTGGTCAACAAGATAATGTGGACGTTTCTTCACTTCATAATAAATCTTACCGATATATTCTCCGAGTACCCCAATAGAAATCAATTGAATTCCACCAAAGAGAACGACTGAGAAGATTGTAGTAAAGTATCCACTCACGAGTGAATCCGGTACTACGAGATATTGGATAAAGGTCCAAAGAACATAAACCAATGAAATTAATAAGCAGAATAAACCAAAATTAATACACATACGTAGAGGTTTATCGTTGAATGATAAAATCCCTTGAATCGCATAGTTCAATGAGAACTTCAACGAGTATTTTGTTTCACCTACAGTACGAACTTGGTTTTCATATTCGATAACTTTTTCGTTAAAGCCGATCCAAGCAAAAATTCCTTTAGAAAAACGATTGTATTCTTGCATAGATATAATGGCGTTTACAACTTTACGGCTAAACAATCGGAATTCAGAGACTCCGTCCATTAGCTCGATATCCATCATTTTATTGGCAAGTTTATAAAAATGTTTAGCTAAAAAAGTACGGTGACGTTTTTCTCCTGTACGTGTACGACGAGCACTTACAACATCGTATCCTTGCTCATAAGCTTCAATCATTTGTGGAAGCATTGCTGGTGGATGCTGCAAATCTCCATCCATTAGAATAACTGCTTCTCCTGTTGCATATTCAAGCCCTGCAATAGTTCCAGCTTCTTTCCCGAAATTCCGACTGAAGCTGATGTATTTAACACGTGAATCGCCAGCTGCGATGGCTAACATACGTTCAAAAGTACGGTCCTTACTTCCGTCATTAATAAAAATAATTTCAAATTCCGCCTTTGTAATTTGATTGATTTCTTTAACCAATTCATCATACATCTTCTGAATCATATTCTCTTCGTTATAAAACGGAATTACTACAGATAATTTCATATCTATTCTACCTTATTCTTTTTATTATAATCACTTCTACTATAATAACATTTTTTTGAGTGAAGTGGTTACTCTTAACAAAAATTTTTGTTTATTGTATGAAATAAATAAACAAAAAAAAGAAAAATATAAATCAGGTCTTTAATCCCGATTCATAATTCATCTTATCACTCTATTTTTTATCGCGGAGGCAATCCCAGAGCTATACGTCCATAACGACTAATACGTGTAATCTTCCAGGCTGGAGACCAAGTAACTTCAACCTTGACATCTTCAATGCCATCAATTTGTTTTAAACCTGCTACGATCTCAATCGGCAAACTTTCTGCACAATCACAGGCAGTATCAGTGAAGGTCATGACAACTGTACAAAGACCAGCCTCATCTAAATGAATCTCATAAATCAGCCCAAGATTGTATACATCTAGCTCTACATCTGTATCATAAACTTTCTCGAGTACTTCAATGATTTGGTCTTCTAATGCTAGAGCACGGTCATTAATCTTGATGTCTTCTCTCATTGTATTCCCTCCATTTTTTGACTGTTCCTATTTTCTCATAATTCTGACAATTTGGCAAGTTTTTCCCAATCCTGTTTAAAGCAAAAAAGTAGAGATAGAATCTCTACTTTTCATTGATTATTTTGATTTGACAGGTTTATCTGCAAGAGATTTAACAGCTGCGTTAATCGTTTCTGCATATAGTTTAGCACCTTCATCCTGCTTAGTAGTATCACTACCAAAGTGAACTTGGTCTGTCCCTTTCCAAATATCTGGATGATCTTTGGCTACTTGATTCCAATCTGCAAGTGCAATATATGGATATTTTTGTGCCAATTCACGCGCATAGCTTGCATACTGTTCTACGTAAGGTTGTGTTTCCTGTGTTGTGTCACCCTCATATGGAGTTACAAGAACAAGCTGATGTCCCTTAGGTAGATTTGTTATCAGTAGATCAAGATCTTCCTTATAATTTTCAGGGTTATTGACACCAGTCGCGATGACTACAATTTTAGGCAAGGCTTTATTCTGACTGTAATTCAGCATCAATGCATTTGCTTGTTTAGTATTTCGACTGATCTGGCCATCAATCTGAGCGTCTGGTAAGAGCTCTTTCAGTCCAGCTGAAGCACGTAAGGTTACAGAATCTCCAATGATAGATACACCATCAGCTATGTTGTAGCGACTTGCTTCTGCTTGTTCTGCCATAGTTTTTGTTCGAGTGATATTAGTTTGAGCTTGATTAAGGCCAGTAAGCATCAAATCCGTTTCAAAAGCACCTACTTGTGGAGCTATCAGAATCACAACCAAGGTAATCAAACTAAGAACTCCAACACTACCAGCAAAGATTGGTTTGATGTGAGGAATTTCTTCTGCCATCCGCAAGAGTTTGCTGGATTTCCCTGCAATGAAAGGTTCGATCACATAGAAAGAAAGGGTAGCAAAAAGATAAGAAAAGATGGTCGTTAGAATCACTGCCGGTATATTTCCCACCAATTGAGAGAAAATAATATAAAACGGCCAGTGGAAAAGATAGACGGCATAGCTAGTGTCTGCTAAAAAACCGATAACCTTTGGTTCTTCGATTGTCGGAGTTTTCTCGTGCAACAGTCGTGCTGCAACAATCATCAGAAGCGCAGCTAAGCTTGCCAACAAGAAACCAAATAAATAAGCAAAAAGATAATTAAATTTTACAAAGAAGGTCAATAAGAGCAAGACTCCTAGACCCGCCCCAAAGACTAGTAAGGTTTGTCTCAAATCCAAGATTCTATTCAAACGTTTGAGAAGAGGCGTTACATGACGAACACCTACCAAGGTCGCAAGCACACTTCCTAAGAAGAATGGATAAACATGAGTCAAAGTTGAGAAGTAGAGTGTTGAGTAGGAGCTAACGATAAAGCTACCAATAAACATAGAAAGGAAGCTAACCATAAAGGTCGCTGAAGAAAGTAGGAAAATCATTCCTCGTAGTTGTCCACTTGTTTTTGCTCGCTTGGCCAAGAACCAAACTGCCAAGCCCCACAAAACATAATAATGAACTTCAACAGCTAAGCTCCAGTTGTGAACAAAGAGATGGGGGATAAACTGGGACTCATAACTTCCTCCTGTCAACATTTCATAGAAGTTTGTCATAAATCCAAGAACACCAGCAATCTGGCCACCGATACCTGCCACATAATCTTGACGAACCAAGAAAGTGAAGGGCATAACGACGAGGACCATCAAAACAACCGGCGGAAAAATCCGATAGAAGCGTCGTCTAAAAAATCCTAGGATATCAATTTTACTTTTTTGTTCAAATTCTTCTAATAAGAGAGATGTAATTAGAAAACCTGAGAAGGTGAAGAAGACGTCAACCCCGAAGAAACCTCCTGGGAAAACCGTCTGAAAGAAATGGTACAAGAGTACCAAAAGCAAACCTGTAATCCTAATCAAGGAAAACCATTTAATACGCATACGAGTTTATTCTCCATTCATTAGATTAGCAAAAAAAGCCATCTAATTTTCAATCCATAGTACCTTTATTTTATCAAAAAAAACAGAAAAATCCTAAGATAAAACTTAGGATTTTTAGCTGATATTAAGCAAAATTTAGAAATTTCGCCCAGACTTGTTATATCCATATTTTTCAACAAAATGCTCACGGAATTCCAAGAGATTGTCATCCATAATCGCCTGACGAACCTGCTTCATGAGATTGAGCAAGAAGTAGAGATTATGGTAACTTGTCAAGCGGATACCAAAGGTTTCATCGGCCTTGAGCAAGTGGCGAAGATAGGCACGAGTGTAGTTCTTACAAGTGTAGCAATCACACTCAGGATCAAGCGGTGTAAAGTCCTCTGCAAACTGAGCATTCTTCACAACCAAACGACCTTGACTGGTCATACAAGTACCGTTACGAGCAATACGTGTCGGCAAGACACAGTCAAACATATCTACCCCACGAATCACCCCATCAATCAAGCTATCTGGCGCTCCCACTCCCATCAAGTAGCGAGGTTTATTCTCAGGAAGCAGCTGAGTGGTGAAATCCAAAACAGCGTTCATCTCCTCATGAGTTTCTCCAACTGCTAAACCCCCGATAGAGTAGCCTGGGAAGTCCATGCTTACAAGGTTTTGAGCTGACTGACGGCGAAGATCTTCAAATCCTGCACCCTGTACAATCCCAAATAAACCTTGATCATGTGGACGACGGTGAGCTTTCAAGCCACGTTCAGCCCAACGGCTGGTACGTTCGATTGATTTTTTTACATAATCATAGGGTTGATAAAATTGAGGGCACTCATCAAAGGACATCATGATATCTGAACCTAGATTATTTTGGATAGAGATGGCCTTTTCAGGTGAAAGGAACATCTTAGAACCATTAAGGTGATTCTTGAAGGTTACTCCTTCCTCTGTGATATTACGGCTATCCGCTAGAGAATACACTTGAAAACCACCGCTATCTGTCAAGATTGGTTGGTCCCAGTTCATAAACTTATGAAGCCCACCAGCGCGGGCAATGAGTTCATCACCTGGACGAAGCCACAAGTGATAGGTGTTGGATAGGATTATTCCTGACCCCATCTCTTTTAATTCTTCTGGTGACTGAGTCTTGACCGTTGCTTGAGTCCCTACTGGCATAAACATAGGGGTTGGGAAGGTCCCATGTGGTGTGATAATTTCACCCAGACGAGCTCCCGTGTGTTTTTCTTTTTTGATCAAGCGGTATTTGATTGGCGAATCTGACATTTTTTACCTCCGAAGCTGGGAAAGACAGTCCCAGTTCATACTTTGTGCCCAAGGGCATACTGTATGATTCTATCAAAAAAAACAGGAACTGTCACGAACTATGGTATAATGAAAGAATGAAGTACCCAAAAATTAATTTAAAAGAAGTTCGCCAGCAGGCTAGACAATTTCAAGCTGAGCATCCTCGTCTGCTGCTTGTCTTTTTATTGCCAAGTATTCTCTTGATTCTATCGAGCTTCATCAGGCCTTTATCCCTGCTCGACGAGGGCATTCTTGAGCAGTCCTTCTTGAGTTTTCTAGGCATCACAATCCAGTCTGCTCTCTTTCCGATTGCCGTTGGATTTACAAGCTCCATTATCCTAGCTGGTGCTCTCTTTACTACCATTAATCTTTACAGAATTTCTGAGATAGAGCTTTCCTTTAAAGATAGCCTGTCCTTGCTTGACAACCGCTTCTTTACCCAGACTTTTCTAACTCTCTTACTCAAGCGTTTCTATCTCTTTTTATGGAGCATCCCTAGTCTTTTTGGAGTTTACTTGCTCTTTTATAGCAATGCCATGGCTCGTAAATTTGTGGAACTTCATCCCGAATTTCCATCTGTCGACGTGACAAATCCAGATATCGAACACTTCCTGCTTACTTTCGCACTCTACTTCTTTGGTAGTGTCCTTGTAATGATTTTGGGAACCATTCTCTATCTTCCGCAATACTACGCTTATTCCCAAGTTGAGCTACTCCTATGTGACACCCTTGCTATCGGAATTGCTAAACCAAGTCGTGTGCTACATACCAGCCGCTTTCTCATGAAAGGCTATAAGTTTCAACGCTTCGTCCTTGATTTACAGCTACTTCCATGGTATCTCCTTATCTGGATAAGCTTTGGAATTGCAAGTATCTCTATCTTCCCTTATATCTATAGTAGCCAGATTTTCTTCTATCAAAGGTTACTTGAAATCAAACGCAGAAAAGTTTAATACTAGTTATTAAAAACCAGCACCTTCTATGGAGAGTGCTGGTTGTTTTTATTTAAAGAAAAGGATACTTAAGATCGTTAAGATTGCCGGTCCACCTTGCTTGAGAATGATTTTTTTATCTGCAGTTAAGGCACCATAGGTCGCTGCTCCTATGACAAATAAAACAAAGATTGTTACGATTTCTAAGCTATGTGAGAAATAAATTCCGTAAATAAGAAACACCCCAATCAAGGCATTGTAAATTCCTTTGTTTTTAAACAGTGAGGTGACAGATGGTCGTGCTAATTCTTCCTTGTTCATATTAAAGACACGGCTAGTTGCGTCTGATTGGGTTGCGATACTTTCCAAATAAAAAATATAAAAATGCTCGAGGGCAACGATAGTTGCTAAGATAGTAGTAATGATTGAAATCGTTTTCTCCTTAAAATTCTATTTTTTCTAAACCTGAGACTAGTTTCGTCAGTAAAGCCGTCAGTTTTTTCTGTTCGGCTGTCGATAAGATGCTCTCCATCTGCTCCTTCACTTTCAAGTGATGTCTAGGTGGACTAAGCAAGAGTTGATTCTTGGCTTCTTGGGTTAATTCAACTAAAACTTCCCGCTGATTGACCGGATTACGCTTACGACTGACATAGCCTTCTGACTCCAGTATCTTAAAATGGCGGGTCAAGGCTGCTTGGTCAATCCGTAACTTCTCCTGAACAGCAATTTGGGTACAAGGTGATTTTTGTAGTAAAAACTGCAGGATTTGATAGCGGGTCAAACTAATTCCCAATTGTTTTTCAAAAAGTTGAGTGATGGTCTGATCTGTTAAATGGAGCTGGTACAGTAATTCATGCATTTCTGACATTGTTTCCTCCTTGTCAATGATTGATTTATCAATAGTTGACTTATCAAGCGTAATACAAATAAATTGACTTTGCAAGTATTTTGCTTACTCCGTTAAATTAGTTTCCTAGTCACAATCCCTCAAGGCTATGTTTTTCTATTTTATACCTGGAGTTGATTTACGCTATCTAAGAGTTTGAAAACAAAAAAAGAAGCAGAGACTGAATTAGTTTCCGCTTCTTTTTAATCATTAGTTCATAGATACGTGAACGTGGTCATAGTGGTTTTCTGTAACACTACCACGGTCTGGCATTGGATTCCATGTGTAGGCTGGTCCATATTTGCTATCGAATGGTGCATAGAAACGTTGTTTCCAGATGATGTAGCTGATGCCACGGCTAGCCATATTTTGGATAGCATAATCCGCAATTTGGTCTCCGAGAGCTGAGCTTACTGGAACCATAAAGTCAATGGCAAGACCTTTTCCGTGGTCTCCACTATCACCAGGACGGTAGCCGCTAAATGATGTAATACCAAACAAGTTCGCAACTTCTTCTTTAAAGGCAGCCGTTTGTGGTTGAAGACCTGCATTTTCTGATTTCGTAGCTGCGATACTTGCATAATCAGGTGCTGCTGGTGCTGCATAAGTTGTTGATGCACCTTGGCTTGCTTCAGCTTGGTAAGTTGATGGTGCTGATTGTACTTCTGTTACAGCTTCTGTTGTTGCTTCCGTAGTTGCTTCAGCAACTGTTGTGGTTGTTTCTTCCACTACAGGTGTTTCTGTTACTGGTGCTGCAGCCTCAGTAGTAGCTTCTGTTGTTGCTTCTGCTACAGGCTCTGCTACTGGTGTTGCTACTTCGGTAGTAGCTTCTACAGCTGGTGCTGCAGTTTCTGTTACAGCTTCTTCATTAGCTTGTGAATCTGTTGTTTCTGCTACAACTTCTGTTTCTTCAACTGGTTGAGTTAAATCTTCAACTTTTACAGTTTGGTCATCTACGATTACTTGGTTCTTTTTCAAATCTGCTGTTGCACTTGCTACATCAGAACCTACTTCTTCAGGTGTGTATACCTCAACACCTGTTACTTCTTCTTGTTCATTAACGATTGTAGTCAGTACAGTTTCTGGGAAAATCAAGTCAATATTTGTGATTTTGTTCAAGTTTGCAAGGACATTTAAGTCTACTCCCAAAGCCTCTGCAATCGTGCTTAGGGTATCTCCGTACTTAATTGTGTAACTTGTTTTATTTTCGCTTTTAGCAACATCGTTTTGAATTTGCTCAACTGTACGTGGTGACCATACAATTTCTTCTGCTTGAGTCGCCAAGGTAGGGGCAAGTGATAGAGCTACTGTTGATGCTAAAATAATTCGTTTCTTCATACTATTCAAACTCCTTTTCAAATGTAGTACCTTTCTATCATAACATAAAGAAAAAAGAAAAAAAGCCCTTTGGGGGCTATTTAATAAAACTGTCTAAGCTCTGTAACAAACCACATTAATTGAAATAGTTTGTATGAATTTTGTCACAAAGCTGACATATTCTCTTTCATAAAACTTTCAAAAAGAGAGAGAAGGAATATCCGCTAAACAAGAAATCTGATGATTGCAATCCACCGGAGTTCCAAGGAAATTGATACTCTGAATGCTACTATTCTGAGCAAATTCGATATCCAAAGTACGGTCCCCTATATAAAAGGTGCGGTCTGGTTTTAAATGGTATTTGCTAATAAGGTAGGTCGCTGCTTCTGGACTTGGTTTACGAGCAAAACCGCTCTGGCTTGTCAAAATTTCTGTGAAATAAACATCCAATCCCAAATCTCGTAAAATAGTCAAGGCATTATCGCCTTTGTGGGTGTAGACAAATTGCTGAATTCCTTGTTGATTTGCCCAGGCTAAAATCTCGCGCGCCCCCGGCATCAAGATGACCTGGGCATTCTTTTCAGCCAAGCTCTGAGCACGAACTTGATTGAGCTTATCAACATCCAAGCCTCTTTCTTCTGCCACTTGCACTAGTAAATCCTGGACAGAGTATTTCAAGATAAAAGCTCGAACTTTTTCCTTGTCAAAAGGAATGGAAAACTGTGCATAGGTCTCCTCAATTCCTGACAAAATAGCTTCATAGGAGTCCAATAAGGTCCCGTCTAAATCCCAAATAAAAGCCGTTTCTTGCATTTCTTATCCTTTCAATGTCATATAAGATTTGTAACGATAGCGTAGGAAAATCCAACGGAAACCATTATCCAAAAGCGTTCCAGCCCAAATACCAGGCAAACCCCATCCAAGAACAATTCCCATCAGGTAACCAGTCCCAATACGGATGCACCACATTCCAATACTTGTCGCATAAAAGGGAAGTCGGGCATTTCCCAAACCTTGCCAGACAGCTGTATAAATGACCGTCCCCGTTGTCATAGGAGTCCCTAAAAGTGAAAAAAGAGTCACTAAAACACTGGCTTTAATAGCCGCAGAATCACTGGTGTAGAGATAGCTTAGTGGTGTTCCGAGAGCATAGATACTAAGCGTCAAGGGCAACATGAGAAAGAGGGATAGCCAAAAAGTTTGCCTACTGAGCTTGTCCACCCTTGCCCAATCATTCTCCCCTACTGCTCGGGCCACCTGCATAACTGTTGCCGTAGCGACACCAAAAGCAGGCATGTAGTTAAATTGAGTCAAGACTTCACCAATCGCGTTTCCCGCGACAGCCTCTGTCCCAAAGGAAACAACTAGGGCAATTATGACTACATCACCAGCCCTCATCATGAGACGTTCTCCCGCTGCAGGTAAAGCCAAGGTCAGCAGGTCTTTATCCAGCCCAAACGTCGGTCTCATATATGGAAGTTTTAATTGTGACCACAAAATCACAACCCCGACCAACCGAGACAAAATAGTCCCCCAAGCTACACCAGCTATCCCCATATCAAGGATAAAAATGGCGACACTTGAAAAAACAATATTTAAAGCATTGGATAAAAAACTAACATAAAGCGGCAGTCGAGGATTGTGGGTAGCGCGAATCAAGGCCCCTAAACTAGTCATTAAGCCCAGGAGAACGATTGTCCCGCCAACTAAAGATAGGTATAAGCCTCCACTTTCAGCCACAACCTGTTCAGTACCCAAAAGACCAATCATCTCTTGACCTGCAAAGATGGACAAGCTACCTAAAATTAAACTCAATAGCAAGGTTATCTTGAGAGCTTCTGTCACATGGTAGGCTAGTCTAGACTGATCTTTCTGTCCCACACTTTTTGATATAACACTAGAAATTGCTGCTCCCAAGGCAATAAAAATAGCCTGATAAATGGTGATAATATTTCCAGCTACAGACACACCCGAAATGGCGATCAACCCCAGATTAGCTACCAAGTAGCTATCGACCATCCCCATGAGCATCTGCAAGAAATTTTCACCCATGGCAGGTAAAGCTATGTTGAGAATATCCTTATTTTTCTTAAACAATCCTTCCTCCTGATGAAAAGAAACTCAGTTAGTTTCCCAACCGAGTTTACTTCCTCTCTTTTAAAGTCCTAAATAAGATTCTACTGCTGCCTGCATATCTGCCATTGCAACAGTTGTCTTGTGACGAACTGGAGCTGTTTCAAGGCCATCAACTGCTGGTGGCACTGCCACTCCTGAAATTTCGTGCAACTGAGCCAAAGCTTCAAAGTCGGTCAAGCCTGATTTCCCTGTTACAGCTTCTACTGCAACTACTGGGAATTTATATGGACTAGCTGTTGAAGCAATTACGGTCTTAGCCACATCGCCTGTCCCCGCTTGATATTTTTTATATACGGCTGAGGCAACTGCTGTATGAGGGTCCTCAATATAAGAATCTGACTCATAAACACGCTTGATTTCTGCTGCTGTTTCTGCTTCCGTAGCATACTCTGCTGCAAAAAGGTCAAGAATCTCTGCATCAAAATCTGTCAATTCATACTGACCTTGGCTATTCAAAGCATTCATGAGTTCAGCTGTCTTAACCGCATCATTATCCAAAAGATGGAAAATCAAGCGCTCCAAGTTTGAAGACACTAAGATATCCATAGATGGACTAGTGGTTACCTTAAACTCACGCTTCTTGTCATAAACACGAGTTTTAAAGAAATCTGTCAAGACATTGTTGTCATTTGAAGCACAGATTAACTTGCCAACTGGTAGACCGATTTGTTTTGCGTAAAAGGCAGCTAAGATATTTCCAAAGTTCCCTGTCGGTACGGTGAAGTTAACCTTATCACCTGCATTAATTTCGCCAGTTTTAACAAGCTGAGCGTAGGCATAAACATAATAGACAATCTGTGGGACCAAACGACCAATATTCATAGAGTTAGCTGATGAAAACTGGAGCTTGTTGGCTGCCAATTTCTCACGAAGAGCTACATCATTGAACATATGTTTCACATTAGTCTGAGCATCGTCAAAATTTCCATCAATGGCGATAACATGGGTATTTCCGCCCGTTTGAGTGGTCATTTGCAACTCTTGTACCTTGCTGACACCGTCTTTTGGATAAAAAACGATAATTTCAGTACCTGGGACATCCGCGAATCCTGCCATAGCAGCTTTCCCAGTATCTCCAGATGTTGCTGTCAAGATGACAATCTTGTTTTCCAAACCGTGTTTCTTAGCTGCCGTTGTCATAAAGTATGGCAAGATGGACAAGGCCATATCCTTGAAGGCAATGGTTGAACCATGGAAAAGTTCCAAGTTGTATTGGCCATCGAGTTTGACAAGAGGGGCAATAGCTGGTGTATCAAACTTGCTGTCATAGGCGTTGGTGATACAGTAGTCCAACTCTTCTGCTGTAAAGTCATCCAAGAAAGCTGATAAGACAAGCTTAGCTACCTCTTGGTAAGAAGCGTCCTTTAATGTTTCAAAATCCAAATCCACCTTTGGATAGCTAACTGGAGTAAACAAGCCTCCATCTGTTGCCAAGCCCTGCAAAATCGCTTGGCTGGCTGTTACTGTATTGTTCGCATCACGCGTTGATTGATAAACTAATGTCATAAATCTCTATCCTTTATCTATAGTCTCATTCATTATAACATGATTTTTCAGAAAATTCTTCCGTTATAAGAAAATTATACGTCCATTTCTTCTTTCAAAGGCACTAAATAAGTCGTTTCACTCTGACCTCTCATCTCAAGTCCTTGCTCTGCTATCGCTAGCAAGTCTTTGGAGAACTGGACAATCCCAGCTGTTTCTTCATCTGTGAGGTGTTTCTTAGAAAATTGTCTTCTCAAAGACTTGTAGTCACGACCAAAACTTTCAAAGAAAGGAGCTGTTTCTAGGTAAGCTTCAAGCTTGTCAAGATTCACCAACAAACCTAGATGAAAGGCTGCTGAAGCAAAGGTGCGGTCTAGCGGCTGTGTACAAACACTCCGAAATTCAACTGTGCCTCTTGTTGTCAAGTCTTGAAACTGGTAGCTACGGTGCGTTTGGAAATCCTTTTCTAGAGGAACAAGAAGAGTTTCTTTCCCATTTAGAGTATAAGCAGGAATCTCATCAGTAGCTAGGTAATCTCTAGCTTGAATCGGAGAAAAATAATAGGTTTCTCCATCTCGTTCTGCTGTGAAAATCGCAGAATGGTCTAAATAATCAAAGAAATCATCCTCATTTTGAAATAGTTTTGAATTGACACCAACATTCTCTGGATAAATCCCATGCATAGAGTCTTCCCAAAAAATATCTCGTGAAATCTGGGTGTCCCAGTCCGCTCCAGAAAACTCAGAATTGGCAAACAGGTAAGCTTTGGCTGCCTCTATCTGTGTGAAAGCATTGATGACACGTAGGTAGTTATCGGTCGAAACATCCAACTGGACTTGACTCCCGCAGATGAAGGCTCCGTATTGTGGAAAGTCATGTAAATGCGCACTTTCTTGGTGACTCCCCATACTCAGATAAGCCATCAGCATCTGATAGCGTGGATAAGCCACAGGTCGGTTGTCATTTTGATTCCAATTTGGGTGAATCCCCCAACCCTGGATAGCATGATTCTTTTCGCCTAGCTTTTCTTGGATTACCTTCATATAGGCCTGAAAACGTCCTTCAACCTCTTGGATATTCTGAGCCCTACCAAAGGCAAACTCCAAGGTTGTATAAGAAACTTCAAACAAAATCCGATCTTGACTCATCGGTTCTACAAGTTGAATCGGATTGCCCTCCTGGTCTACCTTTTCAACTTCCAGACTGAGAGCATCCACCAAAAAGCGCAGCAAGTCCTTGCTGACTTCAATATCTGTAGGTTGGCCTTTCGTATGAACAATAGGAAACTCCAACTCAATACCGATGTAGAGATCTGGATTTTCTTTGATATTTTTTAAATAGCGGTCTTTTAATAACTGAATTGAAGGGGACATACATACCTCTCACTCTAACTTCTCATACTAGAAAATAAATTACTCTCTATTATACCAAAAATCAGAGATAATCTTGTCGAAAAAATACTATCTAAAAATGCTGATAATTTTGTAATTCATATTAAATTTCCCATACTTCCCTTCAAAGTCTTATCAAAAATATTGATATATCAATATTTAGAATAGCGGGTTTGTCACGCTACTTTTTAGGATTTATTATAAGTAGTTGATTTTTTGATGAAAACGGTTTATACTTAAAGAGTCTTAAAGTTTTCTTAAACTACAAGTCAAACATTTTATAAGGAGGAATGACAATAATGAGTATCGGAATCATTATTGCGAGTCACGGTGAATTTGCCGCGGGTATTCATCAGTCAGGATCTATGATCTTTGGTGAACAAGAAAAGGTTCAAGTTGTAACCTTTATGCCAAACGAAGGTCCAGATGATTTATACGCAAAATTCAACAATGCTGTGGCTGCATTTAACGCAGAAGATGAGGTTCTAGTCTTGGCTGACCTTTGGAGTGGTTCTCCATTTAACCAAGCTAGCCGCGTAATGGGAGAAAATCCTGAGCGTAAATTTGTCATCATCACAGGACTTAACTTGCCGATGTTAATCCAAGCCTACACTGAGCGCCTTATGGACGCCAATGCCGGAGTGGACAAAGTCGCTGCGAACATCATTAAAGAAGCCAAAGATGGCATCAAGGCTCTTCCAGAAGAGCTAAACCCAGCTGAGGAAGTTGCAACTGCTGTAGCTGCTCCTGTAGCCCAAGCTGCTATTCCAGAAGGAACTGTTATTGGAGACGGTAAATTGAAAATCAACCTTGCACGTCTTGATACACGTCTTCTTCACGGACAAGTCGCAACTGCTTGGACACCAGATTCAAAAGCAGACCGTATCATCGTTGCTTCAGATAACGTTGCAAACGACGATCTTCGTAAAGAGTTGATCAAACAAGCTGCTCCTAACGGAGTAAAAGCTAACGTTGTACCAATCAAAAAATTGATTGAGGTTGCAAAAGATCCTCGTTTTGGTGAAACACACGCCCTTATCTTGTTTGAAACACCACAAGATGCCCTCCGTGCTATCGAAGGCGGTGTACCAATCAAGACTCTTAACGTTGGATCAATGGCTCACTCAACTGGTAAAACAATGGTCAACAATGTATTGTCAATGGACAAAGACGACGTTGCTACATTTGAAAAAATGCGTGACCTTGGTGTTGAATTTGACGTACGTAAAGTACCAAACGACACGAAAAAAGATTTGTTTGACTTGATTAGCAAAGCTAACGTTCAATAATTTACATTAAATAGAAAAGGAATAAAACCATGTCAGATATTTCAATCATTTCTGCTATCTTGGTTGTAGTTGTTGCCTTCTTCGCAGGTCTTGAAGGTATCCTCGACCAATTCCAATTCCATCAACCAATCGTTGCATGTACCCTCATCGGGCTTGTAACTGGTAACCTCGAAGCTGGGGTTATGCTTGGTGGATCACTTCAAATGATTGCCCTTGGTTGGGCTAACATCGGAGCTGCCGTAGCTCCTGACGCTGCTCTTGCCTCTGTTGCAGCTGCAATCATCATGATTAAGGGTGGTAACTTTACTACTGAAGGTATCGCAGTCGCAACTGCAACTGCAATCCCTCTTGCCGTAGCTGGACTTTTCTTGACTATGATCGTTCGTACAATCTCAGTTGGTTTGGTTCACACTGCAGACGCTGCTGCTAAAGAAGGAAATATTGCAGCTGTTGAACGCGCTCACTACTTTGCTCTTGTTCTTCAAGGTCTACGTATTGCAATCCCTGCTGCCTTCCTTATCGCTATCCCTGCTTCTGCTGTTCAAGATGCTCTTAAATTGATGCCAGACTGGTTGAACGGTGGTATGGCTGTCGGTGGTGCTATGGTCGTTGCCGTTGGTTACGCTTTGGTTATCAACATGATGGCTACTCGTGAAGTATGGCCATTCTTTGCTATCGGTTTTGCTCTTGCAGCAATTTCTCAATTGACTTTGATTGCCCTTGGTGTCATCGGTGTTGCCCTTGCCTTCATCTACCTCAACCTTTCTAAACAAGGTGGAAACGGTGGCGGAGGAGCTGCAACTTCTAACGATCCAATCGGTGATATCCTAGAAGACTACTAGAAAGGGGAACAATCATGGCTGAAAAAATTCAATTATCAAAATCAGATCGCCAAAAAGTTTGGTGGCGTTCACAATTCCTTCAAGGTTCTTGGAACTACGAACGTATGCAAAACTTGGGTTGGGCTTACTCTTTGATCCCAGCTATCAAGAAACTTTATACTAAAAAAGAAGACCAAGCAGCTGCTCTTGAGCGTCACCTTGAATTCTTCAACACTCACCCATACGTAGCTGCTCCAATCATGGGGGTTACTCTTGCACTTGAAGAAGAACGCGCTAACGGTACTGAAATCGATGACGCTGCTATCCAAGGTGTTAAGATCGGTATGATGGGACCTCTTGCTGGTATCGGTGACCCAGTCTTCTGGTTTACAGTTCGTCCTATCCTTGGTGCCCTTGGTGCATCACTTGCTGCAACTGGTAATATCGTTGGACCACTTCTCTTCTTCTTTGGATGGAATGCAATCCGTATGTCTTTCCTATGGTACACACAAGAGTTTGGTTACAAGGCTGGATCTGAAATCACTAAAGACATGTCAGGTGGTATCTTGAAAGACATCACTAAAGGAGCTTCTATCCTTGGTATGTTCATCCTTGCCGTTCTTGTACAACGTTGGGTATCCATCAACTTCACTATCAACCTTCCAGGTAAACAATTATCAGAAGGTGCCTACATCAACTTCCCAGAAGGTGCTGTTACAGGTGGAGAATTGAAGGGTATTCTTGGTCAAGCACTTAGTGGTATGAGCTTGGATAGCGTTCAACCACAAACCCTTCAAGGTCAGTTGAACTCATTGATTCCAGGATTGATGGGACTTCTCCTTACTTTCCTTTGCATGTGGTTGCTTAAGAAAAAAGTATCTCCAATCACAATCATCCTTGCACTCTTTGCAGTTGGTATCGCAGCTCGTTACTTCGGTATCATGTAATCTCGGTGAGAATATACAAACAAAAAAGAATCAGGTTTATCACCTGATTCTTTTGGCTCTTTGTCAAATAGTGTTGATGAAGAACCTAATGAAAAAAGAATCCAACAAAAATTGGACTACCTGTCTCCGGTTGAATACCGAAGACGGTAGCCCTAGGGTGTTTTTATTAAATTCTCACTTTTTGGGGTCAGTCCCTAAGCCTGATAGTAGTTTCTTGTTCATACTATTCCCCTTTAGTCATTTACTACTTTGAGTCCTAAACTATTGGCAGCCTCTTCTGCCTTTGATCCCTTAGGTGTATGGATTTCTACATTCTTATTTGAATTTTCTGGGAAGTAAAATAAGTCTGTTATTTCAATTACACTTTCAGGTATTGTGATCGATTTGATTGATGGTGTGTCTGAAAATACCAATTGACCAATTGATTTTGTTCCTTCTGGAAATACAACAGACTCTAGAGAACTTGCTCCTAAAAATGCGTGATCATCAACAGTTTCTAATGATGTTCCTAAATAAATGTACTTCAATGCTTTATCTTGACCAAAAGATGACTCTCCAACATATCTTACTGTATCTGGTAAGACGATTGCTTCACATTTTTCAACATTTGCCATACCACGCTGTGCAATCGCTATAACAGGTTTACCATTAATGGTTTTTGGTACACGAACAACCTTGTCGTCAGAAGTACAACTATAGATTGCGTATCCTTCTTGCCACTCTTCATATGTGAAGTACTTTTCATCTGTATCCGGGAAGTCTTTGAAGTTCTTCTCTGTTACTTCAGAGTTATTTGTTGTGGTATTTTTTGTTTCTATTGTAGAAGTACTTGTTGTGGTATTTTGTTTTGACTCCTTAGGTCCGCATCCTACTAAACCTGATAAGAGTACTGCTGCACATAAGCCTGATAATAGTTTCTTGTTCATTATTTCTCCTCCTAATATTTTATGAATATATTAATACCTATATGTTATAAGATGTAGATATTCTTGCTAATATCAAATATTTCTATTTAATCTTCCTATAAATATACGAATGTTAATATATTAATATCTTTAAGTATTTATAACTATAGTTCCTTAATTTTCCCAGTAAAAAACGAAAGGCACCACAAGTTATTTATATGTTTTCTTTAAACGATTCATGTACTTCTGTCGCAACTTCTCGCCCGTCTTTAATTGCGGTTGCGATAGATTGAGGACCTAAATATGCATCACCTGTTATTATTTATTTCTATGTATTCTGATGTTGACCGAAAGTCAAATTTTTACCTTTCATCTAGAACACTAAAGTCTACTTTTGTTCAATTGCTGCAACGACAAGATCACATGGAATAATATGTTCACTACCTGCCACTTCATGCGTTAATCTTCTTCCACTTTCATCTGATTCACCAAGTTCCATTGTAATAACCTTTACACCAGTTACTTTCCCACTCTCATCACGCAATACTTCTTTAATATTCTCTAAGAAATGGAATGTAACACCTTCATTGTGTGCATCTTTGATTTGTAGTATAGCTTCTAGTATATTGTTCATATGGTCATCATCCTTTTGTTTTAGGTTTAGGCGCTTTTAATATAATGGATGTTGGCCTTTTTGTATACACTAAAATAGGGTTGGTGGAAAATTTCCATCAACCCTAAAAATTATAGAACCACACAAAACCCTGACCAGAGATGGTCAGGGTCTTGTATTTCAAAAATTATTCTGTAAATTCTATAGTTACTTTTACTTCAGAATCCATTGAAGAAAATATTGTTTTATAATAATTGATTGCAGATTCTTTAATTTCACTCTTAAATTTATCTAAATACTCTGCTTGTTTATCACTAGAAAGTTGGTTTGTGACCAATTTCCCAGTATCAACATCTTCTGTAGTCCCACTTAATAACTCTCCATGACTATCATATAAATCATAAGGATCATCTTTTGAAAGTTCAACACCAATTACTTCCAATTTTGGAACAATAACCTTATATTCTTTTTCGCTTATTTGTTCAACCTTTACACTACTTTTAATTCCAAATTTAGCGTTATAATTTAAAATTACTAATGCTGCTTTTTTAGAGAACGGCACATCAAACCCAAAAACTTGAGTTGTTTTTGTTTCAGAAATAATTTCATTAATTCCCGCATTCAAAAATACAACTTCATTCACTTTTTCAATACTTTCGATATTAATTGACGATTTGACTTCTGATTTATGTTCCTTAGGTAAGAAAAATAGCACTCCAATAGCTATAATAGCTATTAATACCAGATTCAATAGAACACTAAACTTATTAAATTTCTTCTTTAATATAGACAAGATAAAAAAACCTCACTTTAAATAATCTATCTAAATTTTACACATTCTAAAGAAAACAGTCAATATTTTTTCGTACTATCTTCTAAAATTAATTGTGCCTATTAAAAATGAAATTAGTTTGTTGCATTTGATTATATTTTTTGAACACCAAATCCATTTAAAATTGAGTGCTATTTTGAGCACTAAAAAAGGGCTCTTTGTCAAATAGTGTTGATGAAGAAATTTAGGAAGGGATTAAGCAACTAATTGTTGCTTAATTCCTTTTTGTTTTGGGCCAAACATTTTTGTTATTAAAATAATCCTATTTCTAAAATAGTAATAGTTTCTAAAGCCGTAGGCATTTCATTTAAGCACTTTTATTTTATTGTTTATTCCTTCAATAGGGCCATTTGTTCTAGTTGGATACTCACAAGTATTTTGAATATATGGCAAGTAAGTCATAAGAGTCTTTAATACTCTTTTTAAACCAGGAGATAGGTCTAATTGCGTAGCTGCTTCAATCGTTTCCTTGAATTCTATATAATCTCTATCCTGTATACATTCACGAGGTGAATGTACAACCTCATAATCATTTTTTAGAGATGGATTGTTTTCTAAGATATAATCTACGATTCCTTTACTTGTTATGAAGCTTTCAAAAAGCTTATAACGATTATATTTATAGTTCTGAAGTTCATTAGGGTTCTTTAAAATTAACTTCCAATAATGTTTTAACTTTCGATATAATTTAGGATTTTTATAACGATGCTGATTCATGACACGTACCCGAGTTCGATTTAATTCTCTATTTAAGGCTTGTACGATGTGAAAAGGATCAATGATAATTTTAGCGTTAGGAAACATTTCTTTTATTAATTGAATGTACGGTAAGTACATGTCGATTGAGATAGTTTTTACCTTTAATCTTGTCTTAGTCTCAAAACGATGAAAATATTGTTTTAAACTGTAAGATTTTCTATCACGTACAACATCGACCAGCTTGTGTGTAGTGCTATCACAAATAATGAAGCTCATATTACTATCGGAAGCTTTGACGGATTTAAATTCATTAAAACACAAATGTTCAGGGAAATCATGTAATGGTTTAATCGTTAATAATCGTGCTGTATCATCTATGATACGTCTTACAGTATGAACTGAAACATTTGATTCTTTTGAGATATATATTTCAGATACTGTTTCACTTATTTTTGCCTTAATTTCATTTTTTAATCGTTTCGAAATATGACAATGTTTTTCTACAATGCGACTAGCATCTGCGGTAAATGAAGAACTACATTCTCTACAGAGAAATCTTTGCTTGCGTAGATTTAAGTAGGCCGGAAGGCCTGAAACAGAACAGAGAGTGATACGAGAAGTTTTCGTTCCGTTTTTAACGATATTGTTATTTTGGCTAACACACCCACAAACAGTACAAAATTCTGGTTTATGCGTATATGTAGCTGAATAAAATAAAGATTTTCCCTTTTTAAATATCTTCTCTTGAACTTTATCATCCCAAATAATGTTTTTATCTTTGATTTGTAGTGTAGCTTCTAGTATATTGTTCATATGGTCATCATCCTTTTATTTTAGGTTTAGGCGCTTTTAATATAATGGATGTTGGCCTTTTTGTATACACTAAAATAGGGTTGGTGGAAAATTTCCACCAACCCTAAAAATTATAGAAACATTCTTTTTATATCTCATTTATTCTGCCAAGGCACCCATTGGATCCCATGGTGCAAGGACGATTGGTTCTGCTTCGTAAGCAGCTCGTTCTTCTGCTGTTAGTAATTCCTTACGAACAACAATTTGGTAAGTGTATTCGTCCATCCAAGCATCTGAAGCAACAAAGTAACCATCGGTACCAACCTTGTCTCCCCATGAGTTTTCAACTTTCCACTTGACTGATTTACCGTTTTCGTCCAAATCAACACCTGTCAAGACCATAGCGTGGGTCATCAAGCTTTCGCTGTAGTCCAAACGACCTGCTTTGTCCTGAGTGAGTTGAATATCCATGCTTGATTCAAAATCATAAACATCTGTCGCAAGGATTCCGGCTTTACGGTTGCTGAGTTGGCCGACATCTGAACCAAACCAAACAGTTTCTCCTGTCTGCATTTGGGCAATGGCCAATTCTTTCAAACGTTCCATCGGTACGTTGATGTAACGAACCGCACGGCTACCAACGACATTTCCCAACATCTCAACTGTGTAAGATTTACCGTAAGGTTTGTCAGCAGTTGGAGCATTAATCACAGAAACGTAATCTTCTAGTGGAAGGTCAACGTATTTCTTGTAAAATTCTTGTGGGGTGATGGCTTTTTCGCTTTGGTAGTTGTTGTCCTTATCGCGATAAGCAAAGTCAAACTGACGTGGTGGAAGTCCTAGTGACATAGCAAGGAAGTTAAAAATCTCTTGCAAGAGGTCTTCTTTCTTAGCTTGAACAGTCGCTTGGTCTGCGCCAGAAGCCAAGAGGTCACGCAAGATTTGAGCATCTTGACGAAGCAATTTATTAAGGATTGCATTGAGCTCACGACTGCTGCTAGATGAAACAGACTCTGGATAAACAGACTTAGGAACGACACCGTATTTCTCAAAGAGAGAAACTACCATATCCCACTGACCACCATCTTGTTGTGGAGTTTGGAGTAGGAAGCTAACCTTGCGGCTTGTCAATTCTTGGTCAGCAGTCGCAATCACTTGCTCCAAGAACCAATTAGATTTTTCATACTTGTCCCAGAAGAAGGTGTGGGCTTGTGACAATTCAAAGTTTTCAAGTTTGTATTGAGAGATGAGTTTGTGGCGGAAAGTATTAAGTGCCGCAAACATCCAGCAACGGCCAGATGCTTTCTGGTTAGTGACCTTGTCCTTAGTCAAGTCAAGTGAGAAAACAGGTGTGTTGTCTACATGGCTTTGACGACGCTCAAGGGCTGCAAAAATTCCATTGTGACTGGCAGCATTTTCGATAGCTTGGTATTTTACATTTGCTTCATAGTTAGCAAATAATTTATCTGTAAATGATTCTTGAATCGCGTTCATAAAATCCTCCTTTTTTCTTACTGTCTATTATAACTCTTTTCACAAAGGAAGCAACCAAAAACTGAAAAAGGCAGGGACATTTCCCCTACCTTTTCCTATTATCCAGTTTATTGAACACTTTTAAGCAAGCCTTCTAGCTCTTCCTTGCTTAAACGACGCCATTCTCCACTTTTCAAATCCTCATCCAAGGTCAAAGTTCCCATGGTTAAACGTTGCAAGTCCACAACTTCTTTACCACAGTAGGCCACCATCCGTTTGACCTGGTGAAATTTCCCTTCTGCAATGGTCACTCGGACCAGGCTTTGATCCTTTTCCGTATCAATAGACACAAGCTCCAGTTTGGCAGGCTGACAGGTAAAGTCCTTGAGCGGAATTCCTTGCGCAAATGTCTCAATGTCTTCATCCGTCATGATTCCATTGACTTGCGCTAGATAGGTTTTATCCACATGACGTTTTGGTGAAAGAAGAGCATGAGCCAGCTTGCCATCATTGGTCAAGAGCAAGAGTCCATGCGTATCGATATCCAAGCGCCCTACCGGGAAAACTTCCTTGGCACGTGCATAGTCATCCAACAAATCCAAAACAGTCTTGTGTTTAGGATCTTCAGTCGCTGAGATAACGCCCTGGGGCTTGTTCATCATATAGTAAACAAACTCCTCGTAGTCTAGCTTTTGTCCGTCAAAACAAATCTCGTCTGTCTCTTCATCAATTTGTAGCTTGGCAGATTTTTCTTTCTCGCCATTGACCGTCACGCGCCCAGCCTTTAGAAAGTTTTTTACCTCGGTCCGACTCCCGACAGCACAGGCAACTAAAAATTTATCTAATCTCATAGGGCTATTATATCATGAAAAAACATAGAATTAGAACAAAAAAAGCCGCCTGATTGGGCGACTTAATTTTTTTATAGGGAGATTATTATGAAAAAGTTTTAGGAGTATAAGTTAAGGTCTTCTTAACTTATGAGATAAGTATACAGCTCCTATCTTAAAGTTTCCTTAAGTATTTTTAAATGTGAGATTTTTCCATTTTTCTCGCCAGTTTTTCTTAGATAAACGCTGTTGATAAAGCTTCATCCGGTCGTCATTTTCTAAAAAATGGGGAGTTGGAGAAACCTGAAAGTTCAAAATATCCTCCAAACCATAAGGCGCAAAGAGCTCTAAAGTTGCGTCAACTTGCAAGCGAAGTCCTATCGCCGTACAACGTTCGGGATATTTACTCATAGCGTCACAGGAATTCACATACGGTTCCGTATGGGGACTATGCTGATGCATATAGGCTTGATTTTTCAACTCCCATTGATACTGGGGAAAATCCTCTCTCAACTTACTTTCTATAGCCAGCGTTTCTTCATAACTCACCTCTGGGTCAAAGAAAATGACGTCCACATCCGTTTCACGGTCAAAAGCTGGTTTATCTGACAAGAGATTCCAGATAAAATTTCGAACCGAACCAGCCGCCAACCAGGAATCTTTCAACTCCAAGTCACGAATGATAGTCAGAATAGCCATCATATCAGGATTTTCTCTGAAAGAGTCTAAAATATCAGCCTTATTTTTCAATGTATTCATACCCCAAATGCTCATAAGCCTTGGCTGTCGCGACCCGTCCTGAACGAGTTCGCATGATAAATCCTTTCTGGATCAGGTAAGGTTCGTACATATCCTCAACCGTCTCACGCTCTTCAGCGATATTAACCGAAAGAGTTCCTAGACCGACAGGACCCCCACCGTACATCTCAATCATGGTGCGAAGGATTTTCTGGTCTACATAGTCCAAACCTTCATGGTCTACATCCAGCATAGTCAAGGCCTTATCCGTAATCACATCATCAATCAAGCCATCGCCCATAATCTGCGCAAAATCACGCACGCGCTTGAGGAGACGATTGGCGATACGAGGAGTTCCACGACTGCGTAAAGCTAACTCGGAAGCCGCCTCATGAGTGATTTCCATCTCAAAGATATCTGCCGTCCGCTCGACAATCTCTGTCAAGTCAGCATGTTCGTAATATTCCATGTGACCTGTAATCCCAAAACGGGCACGAAGAGGATTGGACAGCATCCCAGCTCGTGTCGTTGCCCCAATCAAGGTAAAAGGTGGCAAATCTAGATGGACACTACGGCTAGCTTCTCCTGCACCAATCATGATGTCAATGTAGAAGTCTTCCATGGCACTGTAAAGGACCTCTTCTACCGACATGGGCAAGCGATGAATCTCATCAATAAAAAGAACATCTCCTGGCTCCAAGTCATTCAAAATCGCTACCAAATCACCTGCTTTTTCGATGACAGGACCAGACGTCTGCTTAAGATTGACTCCCAATTCATTGGCAATGACAAAAGCCATGGTTGTTTTCCCGAGACCTGGAGGGCCAAACAAAAGAACATGATCTAGCGCCTCATCACGCATTTTTGCTGCCTCGATAAAGATTTGAAGCTGATCCTTGACCTTGTCTTGTCCGATATATTCACGTAAATATTGGGGACGGAGGGTACGCTCTACCAACTCCTCATCACCCATGATTTCATTATCTAAAATTCTACTCATGTTCCTATTATAGCAAAAATCCAGCCTACAAACAAAAAAGCCACCTGATTTGGTGGCTTCTTTAGGGAGATTATTATGAAAAAGAAAAGTTTAGGATTTCTATTAAATAAAGTTAGGAGGTCTTTACTTAATGATTACATGATACAGTAGAAGACTTAAAGTTAGCTTAACCTATAAATTTTATTTTTTTGCTAGAGATTTTAACTACTACCAGCCAAAGCAGAAAAGTTAGGAGGCAGATACTCACCACTATTAAGTATGTTTCTTCCTTTGTTAAAAGGTTCTGCCAATTAAGCCGGATTCCTAATTTTTCTTGAAACTCTTCTAATAAGCTACTATTCCCCATAAATGTAGTTTCTAATTGCTCCTTCATTAAGACCTGTCTATAGAGAGAAGCAAGATAGGTAGCCGGTGTGCACTTCATGAGAACTTTAGCGAAGTTAGGAAGAATTCCCATTGGTACATAAGTTCCCACTAAAAATCCTGAAGCTGTACCTACAATTGTAGCCAATTTACCCAGACTATCTACTGACTGGAAATGATAAATCAAGAGTACATTTACCAATGTTGAAAGGAGACTACTTAGCAGCATGATTAAACTAATTTCAAATAGCTTACTCATAGCTGGAATTTCTTGAAAATAAAGGCTCATAACAACAAGCATAAAGGCTTGCATAACAAAGGAAATGATAAGGCTACTAATAAGATAAGACAGTTGCAAGCCCCAGCTCCCTAAATCTGTCAAAAAGAGATCCTGATCCACTTGATTTTCACGATCTTGTACCATCTGGGTCAAAGCTGTAAAACTGGTTGTAATCCCAGTCACAGCCAATGTTCCACCCATCAGCCAGTTATTTAAAAGGCTCTTATTATCAGGAAGTTGAGACCAGGCATCCATCAGATTTTTCTGCAAAAAAATGATATAGAGTAGAAAGGAAATCAAAGCTCCCAGTAATGAGAAAAAGACTCCTGAACGATTACGAAAATACAACAAAAAATCACGTTTTAACAAAGCTAACATTAGCGCACCTCTCTTCCTGTAAGGGCTATGAAGGCATCATCCATAGTTCCTGGACGAAATTCAAAGCTAGCAATCTTCTCACGAACTTGGGTCAAATAATCAATAGCTTCCAATTGGCTCTTAGGATAAAGACTATACTCAAACTCATTTTCCTTTTCCACAGGCATATTTTTAGGTAAGAATTTCTCCACCTGCTTGTCTTTAAAACAAATTTTTAAAAGATTGGAAGCGTACTCACTTTTAATTTCAGCAGCAGAACCTTGGGCAATAACCTTTCCATGATCTATAATATAAAGTTGATCTGCCTCATCTGCTTCATCCAGATAATGAGTCGTTAAGATAATAGTCATCCCTTCATCTCTTTGTAGACGATACAATAAATCCCAAATGGATTTGCGAGTCTGAATATCTAGTCCAGTCGTAGGCTCATCTAGAAATAAAATATCGGGATTGGCTAGGAGAGCCCGAGCAATGTCAACTCGACGTTTCTGTCCTCCTGATAAAGTTCCATAAAGTTGTTTCTGAAAAGCAGTCAACCCTAGTTGATTGATTAAATCTTCCACACGACCACCTTTAATCCCCTTATACTGCTGAGCGCGAATGGCTAGGTTTTCTTTGACCGTCAACTTTTCATCCAATACACTTGCTTGAAAAACAACTCCAATCCGAGTATTGGGCGCATAGATGATTTGACCATTAGTTGCTCTTTTAAGTCCGATTAACATTGAAATCGTGGTCGATTTGCCAGCCCCATTAGGTCCTAAGATTGCGTTAAAACTTCCTTTTTTAAACTCTAAATTTATATCTTTTACTGCTGTATAGTCTCCATAGTTCTTAGTGAGGCCTTTTACTTGTAAAATCATATTTCCTTCCTCCTTTTTACACCTTCAGTTTAACAAAAAGGAAAAAGAAAAAATATAGTTTGGTGCTATGTGGTCGAAATGGATGATTATGTGGTCAATTCTACCTTAAAACTTCTGCATTTGAACATAAAAAAAGCCACCTGATTTGGTGGCTTCTTTAGGGAGATTATTATGAAAAAGAAAAGTTTAGGATTTCTATTAAATAAAGTTAGGAGGTCTTTACTTAATGATTACATGATACATGAGTAAACTTAAAGTTAACTTAAGATAAAAGAATTATTTAAATTTTTTTCGATCCACCCAAATCATTCCTGTACAATCATAAGTAGATAAGGTTTCAAACCCCAGAGAACGGTAAAAACCCAAGTTTTTTTCTGTCTGTTCAGTCGCTAGTTGTATTTGGTAGGCATCCTTATAGTCAGCTAAGGCTTCTTTCATCAAATTACTACCAATTCCTTGGCGCTGATAGCTAGGCAAAACAATCAAATCCTGGACAAAAACGGATGAAAAACCGTCTCCAACCAGACGCATTAAACCAACGATTTCCTCACCATCACGCGCAAGATAAGTCGTTAGCGAATGAGACAAGGCCTGCTCCAACATCTGTGGCTGATTGGTATAGTTTGTCCAACCAACTGCCTGATAGAGATGTAAAACGTCATCAATTGAAACAGAGGATTCTTTTGTAAATTTTATCATAGTAGAACCTTTCTAACATTGCCTAAGCGATTTTATCTGCTGCCCATTTTTATCAAAGTTTTTAGGAGCCAACCATGTTTCCAAACGAGCTTTGACTTGTGGCCAGTCCTTATCGATCATGGACAACCAATCCGTATCTCTGGTGCGACCTTTATAGATAACAGCTTGGCGGAAGGTGCCTTCATAGACAAAGCCCAAACGTTCTGCTGCTTTTCTAGATTGAAGATTGAGGGCGTCGCACTTCCACTCATAGCGTCGATAGTTGAGTTCTTCAAAGACATAACGGGCTAGCAAACAGTGAGCTTCTGTTCCCATCCTGGTCTGTTTGAGAGCCGGAGAAAAAGTCACCGAGCCAACTTCAATGGTGCGATTGGCTTGGTCAATACGCATGAGCGAAAAAGTACCCAGTGCTTTACCAGTCGCTTTATCGATAATCGCGTAGTAAAAGCGATCCTTTTGCTCAATCATCTGCTTTAAAGCTACCATTAACTCTTCTAGATTAGCCACAGGTGGTTGAAAAAGGTAGGTCCACATCTCACGAGGACTATCTGGGCCATAGACAGCTAATAAATCCTCTGCATGCTTTTCCACCGATAGAGCTTCTATAGTCGTATATCGCCCTTCTATCCGTATAAGTGAAGGCAAAACTCCAGGTGTATCATCTACAGATTCACCAATCATCTGACCGTATTCATTTACTGGCATAACTTTCTCCTTGTCTCCCACTTATAAGTTTAAAGATGTGAATAGTATATCACATCTCACAGGTAATCTACAAAAAATCCTCCAGATTCTACTCTGAAGGACTTTTAAATTTATTTCGTTACGATATTTACAAGCTTATTAGGTACACTAATTACTTTCACGATTTCTTTACCTTCGATCTCTGCTTTGACTTTTTCGTCAGAGAGAGCAACTTCTTGCAATTCCTCGCGTGACAGGTCTTTAGCGACCATGAGTTTGGCGCGGACTTTTCCTTTGATTTGGACTACGATTTCAATTTCATCTTCAACCAATTTGCTTTCGTCCCATGTTGGCCAAGCTACATAAGAGATAGACTCGCCTGTTGCTGCCACTGTTTGCCAGAGTTCTTCAGCCAAGTGAGGAGCAAATGGAGCAATCAATTGGATAAAGCCTTTAGCGTAATCCACATAGAGTTTGTCTTCCTTGTTCGCTGCGTTGACAAAGACCATGAGTTGGGCAATGGCTGTGTTGAATTTCATGGACTCGATTTGCTCTGTGACAGCTTTAACAGTTTCGTTGTAAACCTTGTCTAGAGCACCATTGTTTTCTGCAACGATTTCTTTACTTGTGATCAAACGGTAAACACGATCAAGGAATTTACGACTTCCTTCCAAGCCTTCTTCTGACCAAGCGATCGAAGCATCGAGTGGCCCCATGAACATTTCATAGACACGAAGGGTATCAGCACCGTATTGTTCCACCACATCGTCTGGGTTTACCACGTTCTTGAGGGATTTCGACATCTTGGCTGGCGCTTGTTCCAACTCTTCGCCTGTTTCCACATGGAAGAAGGAACCGTCACGTTTTTCAACTTTATCAGTCGCTACAAGAGCACCACGGTGGTCACGGTAGCTTGTTCCCAAAATCATTCCTTGGTTAAAGAGTTTTTGGAATGGTTCTTTGGTTGGAACAACACCGATATCATAGAGGAATTTATGCCAGAAACGAGCGTAAAGCAAGTGGAGCACAGCGTGTTCTGCACCACCCACGTAGATATCGACTGGCAACCATTGTTTGAGTAGATCCTCATCAGCCAATTTTTCTGTGTTATGTGGATCGATATAGCGGAGGTAGTACCAGCTTGAACCTGCCCATTGTGGCATGGTATTGGTTTCGCGACGACCTTTGACGCCATCTTCGCGGGTTACTTCCAGCCAGTCTGTCAAGTTGGCTAGTGGGCTTTCCCCAGTACCTGAAGGGCGGATGTCCTTGGTGACTGGCAAGACAAGTGGGAGTTCATTTTCTGGAACGGCTGTTGAAGTTCCATCTTCCCAATGAATGATTGGGATTGGTTCACCCCAGTAACGTTGACGGCTAAAGAGCCAGTCGCGGAGACGGTAGGTCACCTTCTCTTGGCCGCAACCTTTTTCTTCCAGCCAAGCCACGATTTTAGCAATCGCTTCTTCTTTGTTAAGACCGTTCAAGAAGTCTGAGTTGACGTGAAGGCCATCTTCTGTGTAGGCAGCTTCTGCTACGTTTCCACCTTCCAGTACTTCTACGATTGGAAGTCCAAACTGTTTGGCAAATTCCCAGTCACGTTGGTCGTGGGCAGGTACAGCCATAACAGCACCTGTACCATAGCTAGACAAAACGTAGTCGGCAATCCAGATTGGAATTTCTTTGCCGTTTACAGGGTTGATCGCATAAGCACCAGTCCAAACCCCTGTTTTTTCCTTGGCAAGGTCTGTACGAGCCAAGTCTGATTTCAAGCTAGCTTGGTGTTTGTAATCTGCTACGGCTTCAGCTTGTTCCGCACTTACGATGGCATCTACTAGTTCATGCTCAGGCGCCAAAACAGTGAAGGTCGCACCAAAAAGAGTATCAGGACGTGTCGTAAAGACGGTGAATTCCTTGTCAGTCCCTTTCACTTTGAAGGTGACATTGGCACCAGTTGATTTACCAATCCAGTTGCGTTGCATGTCCTTGATAGACTCTGGCCAGTCCAGATCATCCAAGTCATTGAGCAAGCGCTCTGCATAGGCCGTGATTTTAAGCATCCATTGGCGCATTGGTTTGCGGACAACTGGATAGCCTCCACGCTCAGACGTTCCATCAGGAAGGACTTCTTCATTGGCGATAGCTGTTCCTAGTTCCTCAACCCAGTTTACTGGTACCTCTGCTTCATAGGCCAAGCCTTTTTCATAAAGCTTGGTGAAGATCCATTGCGTCCACTTGTAGTAGTTTGGATCTGTTGTGTTGACTTCACGGTCCCAGTCGTAAGAGAATCCAAGCGCATTGATTTGGCGTTTGAAGTTGGCAATGTTTTCCGCTGTGAATTCTGCTGGGTCATTACCAGTATCCATAGCGTATTGCTCTGCAGGCAAACCAAAAGCATCCCAGCCCATTGGGTGAAGGACGTTGTAGCCTTGGGCACGTTTGAAACGACTGAGAATATCTGTCGCTGTATAGCCTTCTGGGTGCCCTACGTGCAGACCTGCTCCAGATGGATAAGGGAACATGTCCAATGCATAAAACTTCGGTTTTGATGCGTCAGTTCCTGTCTTAAAAGTATGATGGTCAGCCCAGTGTTTCTGCCACTTAGGCTCGATTTCTTTGTGATTGTAAAAACTCATGCTGTCTCTCCAATTTTCGTGATGCTCCTATTATACCATTTTTAGGGGAAATATTGTTCCTCTTTTCGTGTTTTTTATCGTTTCGCCCTTTGAACACTAAACTATTTTACAAATAAATTCTAAAAATTCTCAATATATATAATTTACCATTCAATTAACTCTTCATAAATAATATAGATGCAAGATAAGGCTTTTTATGGTAGAATATAGGAAAGTGCTTTCTCAGAAGGAGGGAAAAATGAACAAACAAACCATCGCTGTTTTAGGGCCTGGTTCTTGGGGTACTGCTCTGTCACAAGTTTTAAATGACAATGGACATGAAGTACGTATCTGGGGAAATATTCCTGACCAAATTGACGAAATCAATACACAACATACCAACAAACGCTATTTTAAGGATACTGTATTAGACGAAAAGATTGTTGCCTACCATGATTTAGCAGAAGTCTTGAAGGGCTCTGACGCTGTTTTGTTCGTAGTCCCAACTAAGGTGACAAGATTGGTAGCTCAACAGGTAGCTGCTGTTCTTGATCATAAAGTGGTTATTATGCATGCTTCAAAAGGTCTCGAACCAAATAGTCACAAACGTCTTTCAACCATTCTTGAAGAAGAAATCCCTGAAGAGCTCCGCAGCGAAATTGTGGTTGTATCTGGTCCTAGTCACGCAGAAGAAACAATCGTCCGTGATATTACCTTGATTACAGCCGCATCTAAGGATTTAGAGACAGCTCAGTATGTTCAGACACTCTTTAGTAACCACTACTTCCGTCTTTATACCAATACAGATGTGATCGGAGTGGAAACAGCTGGTGCTCTTAAAAATATCATCGCTGTTGGTGCAGGGGCACTCCATGGACTTGGCTTTGGTGATAACGCTAAGGCGGCGATTATCACGCGCGGGCTTGCGGAAATCACTCGTCTAGGAGTCAAGCTTGGAGCAAATCCATTAACTTACAGTGGTCTTTCTGGAGTTGGGGATTTAATCGTCACCGGAACTTCTGTCCACTCACGCAACTGGCGAGCAGGTGATGCTCTTGGGCGTGGTGAAGCCTTGGCAGATATCGAAGCCAACATGGGAATGGTCATCGAAGGAATTTCAACTACCAAAGCTGCTTACGAATTAGCGCAAGAGCTTAGAGTCTATATGCCTATCACCCAGGCTATCTACCAAGTTATTTATGAAAATGTTAATATTAAGGATGCTGTTTCTGAACTCATGAGTAACGAGTTCAAGGCAGAAAACGAGTGGTCATAATCACCGTTAGAAAGGAAGCTCATGAAGCAAAAAGTTAGAAAAGCTGTTATCCCTGCCGCGGGGCTTGGAACTCGCTTCCTCCCGGCAACCAAAGCCTTGGCCAAAGAAATGTTGCCAATCGTGGATAAGCCAACTATTCAATTCATCGTTGAAGAAGCTCTCAAGTCTGGAATTGAGGATATTCTTGTTGTAACAGGGAAGTCAAAACGTTCTATCGAAGACCATTTTGATTCAAACTTTGAACTAGAGTACAACCTTAAGGAAAAAGGAAAAACAGATCTCTTAAAATTAGTTGACGAAACAACTGGAATGCGCCTCCACTTCATCCGTCAAACACACCCACGTGGACTCGGAGATGCCGTTTTACAAGCCAAAGCTTTCGTTGGAAATGAACCGTTTGTGGTCATGCTTGGAGACGACCTCATGGATATCACTGATGACAATGCTGTCCCATTGACCAAGCAACTTATGAATGATTACGAAGAGACTCACGCTTCTACCATCGCTGTAATGCCTGTACCACACGAAGAAGTCTCTGCTTATGGTGTCATTGCTCCTCAAGGAGAAGGAAAAGACGGACTTTACAGTGTTGAAACCTTCGTTGAAAAACCAGCACCTGAGGATGCTCCTAGTGATTTAGCCATCATCGGTCGTTACCTTCTCACACCAGAGATTTTCGGTATTCTTGAAAATCAAAAACCTGGTGCCGGAAATGAAATCCAGCTAACAGACGCTATTGATACCCTCAACAAAACTCAACGTGTATTCGCCCGTGAATTTAAAGGTTCACGTTATGACGTTGGAGATAAGTTTGGATTCATGAAGACTTCCATCGAATACGCCCTCAAACATCCTCAAGTTAAAGACCACTTGAAAGACTACTTAATTGATCTTGGAAAAGAACTTTCAGGTGAATAACAAACTCTTAAAACCAGGTTGAATTTACCTGGTTTTTTTGTTGCCTAACTCCCTCTAAAGCTCGTCCATGACTAATTTCTTGCAATCATTGCTTTTATGGTATAATAAAATAAGAGTGAGGAAAGAAATGAAGAATAAATTGTTAGAACTTAAAGAAAAAGGACTGGCTTTCCTTCAGTCCCTAAAAACAAAGTTAAAAAATATACATTTAGGAAAAAGTAGTCCTAAAAAATCTAAAAAGAAAAAGCAAACCAAAACGAATATTTGGACTATCTTTGCCAATATCTTACTGGGAATTAAGGCAACCTTTAATACCCTATTCATTATCGCCTTTCTTGGTGGACTTTTAGGTACTGGAGTTGTTTTCGGTTATGCAGTTTCCCTGTTTGATAAAGTAAGTGTCCCTCAAACAGAAGATTTAGTCAAACAAGTGAACGATATTTCATCCATCTCTGAAATTCGCTATGCTGACGGTTCCATGATTGGCGCTATCGAGAGTGACCTCCTTCGGACATCTGTCGCATCAGATGCTATTTCAGAAAATCTCAAGCAAGCTATCGTTGCGACCGAGGATGAACATTTCGCCGAACATAATGGAGTCGTTCCTAAAGCGGTTATTCGTGCTAGTTTAGGAAACTTTATCGGACTTGGTTCTTCTAGTGGAGGTTCTACACTAACCCAGCAGCTCATCAAGCAGCAAGTGGTTGGGGATGCTCCTACACTAACTCGTAAAGCTACTGAAATCGTGGATGCCTTGGCCTTGGAGAGAGCAATGAGTAAGGACGAAATCTTGACAACTTATCTCAACGTTGCTCCATTTGGTCGTAATAATAAAGGTCAAAACATCGCAGGAGCTCAACAAGCAGCCAAGGGTATTTTCGGGGTTGACGCCAATCAGCTAACGATTCCTCAAGCAGCCTTCATAGCAGGATTGCCACAAAGTCCTATCTCCTACTCACCTTATGAATCAACTGGGGAAATGAAGAGCGAAGAGGATATGGAACTAGGTATCAAACGTTCAAAAGATGTCCTTTACAATATGTACAGAACAGGGGTCCTCAGTCAGGAAGACTACGAAACCTATAAAGCATACGACATCAAACAAGATTTCTTACCAGCTGAAAGTGTAGACGTAACTTCTAGGGGCTATCTCTACTTTACTGCTCTCGATGAAGCAACTAATCTCATGTATGACTACTTGGTACAAAAAGACAACGTCTCTGCCCAAGAACTCAAAAACGAGTCTATCCAAAAATCCTATCGTGAATTAGCTGAAAAAGAAATTCAAAATGGTGGTTACCGTATCACTACTACAATCGACAAAACAATCCACGCTGCCATGCAAGATGCTGTGGCAAATTATGGCTACCTTTTAAATGATAGTAGTGGTCAACCTGAAGTCGGAAATGTCTTAATGGATAATAAAACAGGAGCCATCATAGGATTTGTAGGAGGACGAGATTACCAAAACAATCAAAATAATCATGCTTTTGATACTAAACGCTCTCCTGCCTCTACTACTAAGCCACTATTAGCTTATGGTATTGCTATTGACCAAGGATTGATGGGAAGTGCTAGTATCCTATCAAACTATCCTACCAACTTTGCTAACGGAACCCCTATCATGCACGTCAACAGTCCAGGAACAGCTATGATAAACCTTAAGGAAGCCCTCAATTATTCATGGAACATCCCTGCCTACTGGACCTATCGTATGCTCCGTGAAAAAGGAGTTGATGTCCGTTCTTACATGGAAAAAATGGGCTATGAGATTCCAGAATACGGTATTGAAAGCCTTCCTATGGGCGGAGGAATCGAAGTTACTGTAGCTCAACATACAAATGGATATCAGACACTTGCTAATAATGGAATTTACCATAAAAAATACATGATTTCGAAAATCGAAAAAAGCAATGGCGAGGTCATTTATGAGCATAAAGACGAACCTGTTCAGGTCTACTCTAAAGCTACTGCAACCATTATGCAAAGTCTACTGAGAGATGTACTTTCATCCCGGATAACTACAAGCTTCCAAAGCGATCTTTATAGCATAAATTCCAGTCTAGCAGGTGCTGATTGGATTGGGAAAACTGGTACAACTAACGAGGAAGGTGATATGTGGCTCATGCTTTCAACGCCACGATTGACTCTTGGTGGTTGGGTTGGTCACGATGATAATAGTCCCCTAGCTAACGGCGCATACTTCCGTAATGCTAAGTACATGGCTAATCTGGTAAATGCTATTCAACAAGCTTCTCCTTCTGCTTGGGGAACTGAGCGTTTCAGCCTTGATTCAAGTGTAACTTCTTCTCAAGTTCTTAAATCAACTGGTCAAAAGCCAGGACGAGTTAATCTCAACGGAAAAGATTACGAAATTGGTGGAGAGACTGTTACAAGTTACTGGGCCAACCAAGCTGGTGCCCCAACTACGACATTCCACTTTGCAATTGGTGGTAGTGAGGCTGACTATCGACATGCTTGGAATACAATTGTTGGAAATTTAATAAAACAAGACAACAAAGATAAAGACAAGGATAAAGATAAAGACAAGGATAAAGATAAAGACAAGGATAAAGACAAGGATAAAGATAAAGACAAGGATAAAGATAAAGATAATAACAATAATAACAGCTCTTCTTCGAATAGGTCTCAACGCTAACATACCTATTATCAAGAGTATGTCACCTAACTCGACTTTTATATGAATCACTATCAAAAAAATATTTTCAAGGGAACCATATACTCTCTCCTATCCGGATTAATATGGGGTATCTGTGGCATTTTAGGAGAATTCTTCTTTACGCATTATCCAGTCTCCTCTGGTTGGATCACTTCTATGCGACTAAGCCTTGCAGGTGGTTTCGTACTTATCTTGTCCGGCTTTAAGTTCCGTTCACAGTTATTCGACCTTTGGAGAAACCGCAACAATTATATACCTTTTCTGGCTTATGCTATCCTAGGAATCTTCTCCGTTCAGTATTTCTTCTATCTCTGTGTAGAATACTCTAATGCGACAACGGCAACCATCCTACAATTTATCAGTCCTGTCTTCATTCTTATCTACAACCGCATCATCTACAAGAAAAAAGCTTCTAAAAAAGCAATCTTCTATGTTTTAACTGCTATGCTTGGAGTCTTTTTGATGGCTACCAAAGGCGATTTGTCTAAGTTATCCATCACTCCTATCGCTTTATTAACTGGACTACTCAGTGCACTGGGAGTTATGTTTAATGTCATTTTGCCCCAGCCATTTGCTCGAAAATACGGTTTTGTTCCTACTGTTGGTTGGGGAATGATGCTAGCTGGACTCTTTAGTAATTTTCTCTACCCTGTATATAGAATTAGCTTTCAGCTAGATTGGGTGAGCATCTTGATTTGTTTGACCATTGCCTTTTTGGGAACAGCTTTTGCCTTTTTCCTATCTATGAAGGCTGTCTCGCTGGTATCCCCATTGGTGGTGTCAGTGGTCAGTGCAAGTGAACCGCTATCCTCTGCTATTCTAAGCGTTCTATTTCTAGGTCTGGTCTTAGATGGCTACCTGCTATTAGCTATGATTTTGATTATTATTCCCATGATCTTCTTATCCATCGAAGAATCAAAGGATAAACTGAAAGAATCTTCTTTTAACACTTAAGGCTTCAATTTTGAAGCCTTTTTTGGTAGAATAGTAAGCATTACAAAGAGTGAGGAGACCCCTATGACTGCTACAAAAATGAATGCACAAGAAATTATCCAATTTATCGCCAATGCTGAAAAAAAGACAAGTGTAAAAGTAACCTTTGAAGGACAACTTGCTGGAACTATCCCTACTTCTGTTATCAAGCTTGGGAATGTTCTCTTTGGAGACTGGAAAGATATCGCTCCACTTCTTGATGGACTAACAGAAAACAAGGACTATGTTGTTGAACAAGACGCTCGCAACTCTGCTGTGCCTCTCCTTGATAAACGTGATATCAATGCTCGTATCGAGCCAGGCGCTATCATCCGTGACCAGGTTGAGATTGGCGACAACGCTGTTATTATGATGGGAGCTGTGATCAATATCGGTGCAGAAATCGGAGCTGGTACTATGATTGATATGGGAGCTATTTTAGGTGGACGTGCTATTGTCGGTAAAAATAGCCACGTCGGTGCCGGTGCTGTTCTTGCAGGTGTTATCGAACCAGCTAGTGCAGAGCCTGTTCGTGTCGGTGACAATGTACTCATCGGTGCTAATGCTGTGGTCATCGAGGGTGTTCAAATCGGTAGCGGTTCTGTTGTTGCGGCAGGTGCCATCGTCACTCAAGATGTACCAGAAAATGTTGTGGTAGCTGGTGTTCCAGCTCGTGTTATCAAAGAAATCGATAGCCAAACCCAACAAAAAACAGCGCTAGAAGATGCGCTTCGCACCTTGTAATGAGTAACAGAGGCGGAAACCTTTCCAGCCTCTTTATCGTATCAATAGAAAGAAATTAGATATGTTAGATTTGATTCAAACTCGACGCGATCTTCACCAAATTCCTGAGATTGGCTTAGAAGAATTCAAGACTCACGCTTATTTGCTCAATGTCATTGAGAAATTAACAGCTGGCAAGGATTTTGTTCAGATTCGTACTTGGCGAACAGGTATTTTAGTTTACTTGCAAGGGAGTCAACCCGAACGTACCATCGGTTGGCGGACAGATATCGATGGACTCCCAATCGTTGAACAAACAGGCCTTCCCTTTGCCTCTCAGCACCCAGACCGTATGCATGCTTGTGGGCACGATTTTCATATGACCATTGCCCTTGGAAGTCTCGAACGTGCTCTAGAAAAACAACCAAAAAATAACCTCCTCTTTCTCTTTCAACCTGCAGAAGAAAACGAAGCAGGGGGCATGCTCATGTATGAGGATGGAGCTTTTGGCGACTGGTTGCCTGACCAATTCTATGGACTTCATGTCCGTCCAGACTTAAAAGTTGGACAGATTGCGACCAATACCCATACACTCTTTGCTGGAACATGTGAGGTTAAGATTCGCTTTAAGGGTAAAGGTGGCCATGCTGCCTTTCCACACCAAGCCAAGGACGCTCTGGTTGCAGCTAGCTATTTTGTGACACAAGTTCAGTCGGTCGTCAGCCGTAATGTCGATCCTATCGAGGGAGCTGTTGTTACTTTCGGTGTCTTTCAAGCTGGAACAACCAACAATGTCATCGCTGATACTGCCTTCTTGCATGGAACCATCCGAGCTCTTACACATAGTATGAGTCTCTTGGTTCAGAAACGTGTCAAAGCCATCGCTGAGGGCGTGGCTGCTGCTTTTGATATAGATGTAGAGATTGAACTCAAGCAGGGAGGTTATTTACCAGTTGAAAACAACCCTGAACTAGCCCGAGAATTGATGACCTTCTTTGATGAAAAAGAGGAAATTGAACTCATCGATATCGAACCCGCCATGACAGGGGAGGACTTTGGTTATCTTCTCTCAAAGGTTCCTGGCGTCATGTTCTGGCTAGGTATTGATAGTCCTTATGCCCTTCATCATCCAAAGATGAGTCCTAAGGAAGAAGCGCTGGCTGTCGGTGTCGATGCTGTATCAAGCTTCTTAGCCAAGAAAGCTGCGGAGTAAACTATGAAAAAAGTCTTACGCAAGCAGGTCTTGCAAGAACTCAAATCCCTATCAGCAGAAGAAAAGCGAAACATGAACGATTGGATTACCAATCAGCTCCTTCAACATCCTTTTTACAAAGAAGCAAATACAATCGCCACTTATCTGTCTTTTCCCCATGAATTTCAGACAGCTAGACTCATTGAACAGGCTCAAAAAGATGGGAAAGCCATCCTCATCCCCAAAACCTATCCACATGGGAAAATGGACTTTGTTCTATATGAACCAGAGAAACTCGAAAGAAATTCTTTTGGACTTCTTGAACCTCAAGGAGAGTTCACAATCCTTGAACCTTCTCAGATTGACCTAATTCATGTTCCTGGTTTGGTCTTCAATCCTTCTGGCTATCGGGTTGGGTATGGTGGTGGCTACTATGACAGATATTTGAGCCATTATTCTGGCAACTCCATCAGCACACTTTATCCATGTCAGATTCAGGAATTCCATCCTGAATCACACGATATTCCCGTTAAGGAGGTACTCATCTATGAAAGAGATTTTTGATCGTCGTTATCCTGTCACGAGCTTCTTTCTTCTTGTGACAACCCTGGTTTTTGTCATCATGTTTTTAACCAGTGGTTTCAACTACACCAGTGCAGCAACCTTGTATCAGTTTGGTGCTATTTACCCTCCTGCCATAAAGGCCATGCCTGAACAAATCTGGCGTCTGTTTTCAGCAATCTTTGTCCACATTGGCTTGCAGCACTTTTTAGTCAACATGCTATCCCTCTACTTTTTGGGGCGTCAGATGGAGGACATCTTTGGTTCCAAACAATTTTTCTTTATCTATCTCTTATCAGGGATGATGGGGAATCTCTTTGTTTTGGTCTTTAGTCCTAATGCCATCTCAGCTGGAGCCTCAACTGCCCTTTACGGCATGTTCGCATCTATTGTCGTTCTTCGGTATGCTTCACGCAATCCCTACCTGCAACAGCTTGGTCAATCCTATCTCTCCCTCTTAGTTATCAACCTAATAGGTAGTGTCTTAATCCCTGGAATCAGTCTTGCGGGGCATGTGGGTGGAGCTGTTGGTGGCGCATTACTAGCTATCGTCTTCCCAGTCCGAGGAGAACGAAAGATTTATAGCCCAGTCCAACGTGGTCTTGCAACCCTAGCTTTCATCGCTTTATCAGCCCTACTACTTTTTATCGGATTACTTTAAAACAAAGAAAAACCATTGGACTCTCACTCAGAGAGCTTTATTTCCAATGGTTTTTTGAATCTATTTGAAAAGTTGCTTAAAACCCATTATTGTCACTGAGTTCTTTGAACCAGTGGCCTGATTTTTTCAAGAGGCGTTCTTGCGTTTCTAAGTCAAGCTCGACTAAACCATAACGGTTTTTATAGCTATTGAGCCATGACCAGCAGTCGATAAAGGTCCAGATCAAGTAGCCTTTACAGTTGGCACCATCTTCGATAGCACGATGAAGTTCACGCAGGTGCCCTTTGACAAAGTCGATACGATAATCATCTTGAATCATACCGTTTTCCCGGAATTTATCTTCACCTTCAACGCCCATACCGTTTTCGGTCAGCATCCACTCGATATTACCATAGTTTTCCTTGATATTTTGGGCAATGTCATAAATTCCTTGCTCGTAGATTTCCCAACCACGGTGGGGATTGATCTTACGACCGGGCATGACATAAGGTTCATAAAAATGTTCTGACAAGAGCGGGCTGTCAGGATGCTTAGCAAAACGTGGCGCCATGACACGCAAGGGTTGGTAGTAGTTGACTCCAAGGAAATCTACTGTGTGCTCACGAATAAGCTCCAACTCCTCAGCTGTAGAATCTGGCAGCAAATCATGCTCAGCTAAAATTTCCACTAATTCTTCGGGATAAGTTCCCAAGACAGATGGATCTAGGAAAGATTGAGCTTGGAATAGATCAGCAATGCGTGCAGCTTTCACATCCGCAGGATGTTGACTACGTGGATAAGCTGGTGTCAAGTTGAGGACAATCCCAATCTTAGAATTTGGCAGAATTTCGTGACAAGCCTTAACTGCAAGAGTGCTTGCCAGTTGAGTGTTATAGGCTACCTGAACCGCAGCTTTGGCATCCACCTTATGTGGATAATGAGCATCATAGAAATAGCCAAACTCAACAGGTACGATCGGCTCATTGAAGGTAATCCACTGATCTACCAAGTCACCATAGGTCTCAAAACAGAAACGGGCATAGTCTTCGTAGGCCTTAATGGTCGCCTTATTTTCCCAACCATCGCCATCTTCTTGAAGGGCAAAAGGCAAGTCAAAATGGTAGAGATTGACTAAGAGACGGATGCCCTTAGCCTTAATCGCTTCAAAGACCTGACGGTAGAAAGCCACACCTTGAGGATTGACTTCTCCACGACCCTGCGGGAAAATACGAGACCACTGGATAGAAGTTCGAAAGGCTGTATGACCAGTTTCTAACAAAAGTTCGATATCTTTTTCCCAGTTTTCATAGAAGGTCGACGTCTCACCAGGGCCAATCCCATTGTAGTAACGGTTTGGCTCTACTTGATACCAATAATCCCAGAGATTATCTCCCTTGCCGTCACCAGGTACTCGTCCTTCTGTCTGTGGCCCAGAAGTTGAGGAACCCCAGACAAAATCCTTTGGAAATTTTAGCATAGCTCTACCTCTTTATTTACTCTTTTTATGTTTATTTTATCTCATTATAGAGAAAAAACAAGGCAAAAACTAGTTACATTTTTGTCTTGTTTTTCTTCTGATTATAGATTTTATTTATTTGTTAGGATTTCAAGAGTTTCAAGTAAGTTATCAGCGTGAACTTCGATAGTATCTCCAGTTGCCTTAATCTTAACTTCTACGATACCATCAGCTGCTTTTTTACCGACAGTGATACGGATTGGAAGACCAATCAAGTCGCTATCGCTAAATTTAACACCGACACGTTCGTTACGGTCATCCGTCAAGACTTCGTAGCCTTTATTTACCAAAGCTTCTTCGATACGATTTGTCAATGCAAGACTTTCTTCATCCTTGACGTTAACTGGAATCAAGTGCACATCAAATGGCGCCAATTCTTTAGGGAAGTTGATTCCCCAAGCGTAACGGTATTCACCTTTTGGAGTTTTATTGACAAAGAGGCGAGCATGTTGTTCCATAACTGCTGAAAGGAGACGACTAACACCGATACCGTAGCAGCCCATGATGATTGGAACTGCACGACCGTTTTCGTCCAAGACATCTGCTCCCATACTTGCTGAGTAACGAGTCCCAAGTTTAAAAATGTGACCAATCTCGATACCACGTGCAAAGTTGAGAACACCTTGTCCGTCAGGAGAGATTTCGCCCTCACGAACTTCACGGATATCGACATACTCAGCAGTGAAGTCACGACCTGGGTTGACACCAGTCAAGTGGTAACCATCTTCGTTAGCACCTACAACAGCATTGCGACTATCTTGCACCTTGCGGTCTGCGATAATCTTAACATTTTCTGGAAGATTGACTGGCCCAAGTGAACCAAAGTCTGCTCCCAACAATTCTTTCACTTCCGCCTCGGTTGCGGGTTCCAAGAAGTCTGCTCCAAGGTAGTTTTTCAATTTGACTTCATTTAGTTGATCATTGCCAACGAGTAGGGCAACAACTGGCTCCTCGTCTGCGATATAAACCAAGGTCTTGATTGTTTGCTCTTCAGAGACATTCAAGAAAGCAGCAACTTCATCAATCGATTTGACACCTGGTGTTTCCACACGTGCTACTTGATCTTCAGTCACAACACGGTTGCTCGGTTTGTACTCGTTGGTTGCCATTTCCAAGTTGGCTGCATAGCTTGACTCACTTGAGTAGGCAATGGTATCTTCACCAGAAACCATCCATTTGAGCAATTCTGCCTTGATTTCTTCTTGCACTTCTGCAGGAATCTCATCAAATGATGCGACTGACTTGTCTAACACCACCCAACGGTCAAGATCTGTACGAGCAGGTGTGATGGCCATAAACTCTTGGCTATCCTTACCACCCATAGCTCCACCATCACCGATGATGGCTTTGAAGTCTAAACCACTACGAGTGAAGATACGCTCATAAGCTGCCTTATACTCATCATAAGTTACATCCAAACTATCGTAGTTAGCATGGAAGCTATAGCCATCTTTCATGATGAATTCACGCGTACGGAGAAGTCCATTACGTGGACGTTTTTCATCACGGTATTTAGGTTGGATTTGGTACAAGTTTAGTGGCAATTGCTTGTAAGACTTGACAGAATCACGGACAATCGCTGTGAAAGTTTCTTCGTGAGTAGGACCTAGAATAAAGTCAGAACCTTCACGGTTTTTCAATTTGTACAAGTCTTCACCGTAAGTATCATAACGGCCAGACTCACGCCAAAGATCCGCACTGAGAAGGGCTGGAGTCAACATCTCAACCGCACCAATCTTGTCAAATTCCTGGCGCATGATTTTCTTAGCTTTTTCAATAACACGGTTAGCAAGTGGCAGGTAAGAATAGACTCCTGCTGATACTTGACGAACATAACCAGCACGCAACATAAGGGCGTGGCTGATAACTTGAGCATCGCTTGGCATTTCGCGAAGCGTTGGGATTAGCATTTTACTTTGTTTCATATTTTTCCTCTAATTCTTAAAAGAAGGTACGCATGATGTCGTTCCAGGTTACGGCGATCATCAAGACAACCATAATCACAACTCCAACTAGAGTAACATAGGTTTCAATTTCTTGTTTTAGTGGTTTACGGCGAATGGCTTCAATGATGTTGAGCACAATTTTTCCACCATCTAGTGCCGGGATCGGAATCAAGTTGAAAATCCCGATATTGATGGAAATCATTGCCAAGAAGAATAAGACATTTTCAAGACCATTTTTAGCGGCATCACTACTTGCCTTAAAGATAGCAACAGGACCACCTAATTTATTCAAATCAGGTTGGAAGATCAAGCTTTTCAAAGCATTGAGAATGCGCAAGGCTGAGTCAGCCGCACTGGTAAATCCACCTACAAACATAGACCAGGTATCGGATTTGAGTCTCGGTTGAACCCCTAGAATATAACGTCCTTGGTTCTCAACAGGTGACACACTGACCTGTTTTTCAGTTCCATTTTCAGAGACTGTGACATCCAATACAGGTGCTGTTTTATCTTTGGTCTCTGCTTCAACAGCCTGAATCAAATCTTGCCAGTTACTGATTTCGTGTGAACCGACTTTAGTGATTTGTGCCGTATTTTCAATACCGACCTTGGTTAATGCACTATCGGGAAGAATACTGAAGTTATTCGTTTGCGTATCACGAACGCCACCTTGCATGAAAATCAAGATCCAAAAGACGATAACACCTAAAATGAAGTTGTTCATAGGTCCTGCAAAGTTGGTAATAAGCTTGCCCCAGACAGTCGCATTTTGATACTGAACATCTAGCGGAGCGATACGAACTTCCGTCCCATCAGCTTCTACAATAGTCGCATCATGGTCTACTGAGAAAGTTTTTTCCTCTTCCAAAACCAGACCTGTGATAAAGAGTTTATCCTCAAAGTCAAACTGGGTTACCTGCATAGGAAGAGCCGTTTGGTCGACCTTCTTACCAGAAAGATTGATGCGCTTAACCTTGCCATCTTCAGCCAAAGTCAAACTCACAGGAGTTCCTGTCTTAATCTCTGTAGCATCCTCGCCCCAACCTGCCATACGGACATAACCACCAAGCGGCAAGAGACGAATCGTGTAAGCAGTTCCGTCTTTCCCGATATGGGCAAAAATCTTCGGACCCATACCAATGGCAAATTCACGAACCAGAATTCCAGACTTCTTAGCAAAGTAGAAATGGCCGAATTCGTGGACCACCACGATAATCCCAAAAACAAGGATAAAGGTTAATAATCCTAACATTTAATATTTGTTCACCTTTCCTTAAAATAAGCCAAAGAGGTGCATAATAGGGAAAACGGCTAACATAGAGTCAAAGCGATCCATCACTCCACCATGCCCTGGGATAAAGAACCCTGAGTCCTTGACTCCAAAATGGCGTTTTATGGCACTCTCAATCAAGTCACCCAATTGACCTGCAATACTAAAGAAAATAGCAAAGAGCATCATTTTGTAAATCCCGTAAGGAAGGGCAACCGTACTATCCACTAACATAAAGATAAGAGTGACAAGCATGGCACCGACGATTCCACCAAAGGCTCCCTCGATTGATTTGTTTGGAGAGACTCTCGGAGCCAATCTTCTCTTACCGAAATTCATCCCTACCAAGTAGGCACCACTATCTGTTGCCCATACGATACAGAGGGCCAAGAGTGCTTTATCCAAGCCTGCGATTCGAGCATCCACTAAAGCATTGAATCCAAAACCAACATAGAAACTCATGGCAATCGGGTAGGCAGCATCTTCAATCGTGTAGTTTTTACTGAAGACAGTCGCTCCCAGCATGACAAAAATCACGACACTGTATGCGACAACATTCCCATCTACAGGCAAAAATGTCAAGTAATTTTCTAGGGGGATTGTCAGTGCGAAAGTCGCTAATAAGGTCAGCAAGCCCTCAGGAGTCATAGTATTTAACCCCTTCATCTGGAGCAATTCACGAACCCCAAGCATGGCTAAAATTCCCATAGCAATCTGTAACCAAAGCCCACCAATCATCAAGAGCGGGATAAAGATTGCTAAAGCCAAACCGGCAAATATCGTTCTCTTTAAAAAATCCTTTTTCATAACTTCTTCCTAAACTCCTCCAAATCGACGATTGCGGCGATTATACTCTGCAATAGCCTCTTTCAAAGCTTCCTCATCAAAGTCAGGCCACAAAACATCTGTGAAATAAAGTTCACTATAAGCTGCTTGCCAAGGCAAGAAATTGCTCAAGCGAAGCTCCCCACTCGTTCGGATAATTAAGTCCGGATCACGCAAGACCTTAGGCAAATGCCCTGTAAAGAGGTATTCCCCAATCAACTCTTCTGTAATATCGCCTGGATTCACCTTAGCATCCAAAACATCCTGTGCAATCAACTTGACCGCTTGTGTAATCTCAGCTCGTCCACCGTAATTAAGGGCAAAGTTAAGAATCAAACCTGTGTTTAACTTGGTCAACTCTTCCGCTTTTTTCAAAGATTCAAAAGTTTGTTTTGGCAAGCGATCGGTTTCCCCAATCATTTGGATCTTCATGTTCTTTTGGTGCAATTCGGGGACATACTTATCATAAAATTCAACAGGCAAGTTCATGATAAACTTGACTTCCTGGTCTGGACGTGTCCAATTTTCAGTAGAGAAGGCATAAACAGTCATAGCCTTGACACCCATATCACTAGCAGCAATGGCTACCGTTCTCAAAGCATCCATCCCAGCCTTATGACCAAAGACACGCGGTTGCATCCGTTTTTTAGCCCAACGACCATTGCCATCCATGATAACTCCGATATGCGCTGGCACCACTGTTGGTGTTTCTGTTACTTTATCTTTTTTTAAAAATCCAAACATGATTGTATTCCTATTCAAAAATCTATCGTTTCATTATACCATATTTTTCGCTTTTCTTCTATCATATTCTCTTATTCTAAGGCGGAATTCCCTATAGGACTCCTATCTTTCTAAACTAACAAGCCTTGCATTTCCCAAAGAAAGTTGATACAATAAAACATAAAGATTTATCCTTGTTCAATCACAGGGGTTTTTTATTGAAAGGATCTTATCATGTCAAAAAAGCTACAACGTAAAAAACAATTAAGAAACAGCCTTCGTCGCTCAGGTGCACTTTCAAATGCTGTAAACAAGGTTGTCGAAGAAACAAAAAAAGTTGTGAAGCATGCTGAAAAAGCAGCAAGTGAGGCAGGAAAAGCTGTCTCTAAGCAAGTAGAAAAAGCTGTAGAAGCAACTAAAGAGCAAGCCCACAAGCTTACAACTTCTGTTGAAGATTTCGCAGCTGACCTAGGCGGACTTCCACTTGACCGTGCTAAAACTTTCTACGATGAAGGGATCAAGTCTGCTGCTGACTTCAAAAACTGGACAGAAAAAGAACTCCTTGCCTTGAAAGGAATCGGTCCAGCTACTATCAAGAAATTAAAAGAAAACGGCATCAAGTTCAAGTAATCTTTCTTGTCCCTTGCATTTCCGTGAAAAACTTGTTAAAATAAAGCCATTAGAGGTGTTTTGAGTCCCACATTTTACAGGAAGTGGCGGTGCTGAGAAGTCCACAAATGTGTCAAAACTGGTTGCTAGTGAGTTGAAATTAAAAATTGAAATATAAATCTTTTTGTTTCCTTTTAGGACTAGGCAGCGAGTTGCAGGCTGTACTCAAGTACGCCAAGACGAGCTAACGACGTCATAAAAGAGAAACAAGAAGATTAAAGATGCGGGCTCTGCCCGAAATTGGGTGGTACCGCGGATAAACACATTCGTCCCTGTCAGATTGATGACAGGGGCGATTTTTTTGTAGAAAGCGAGGTAGAAGGATGACAAGAGCTGAACTGCCAGAACGAATAGAGACTGACCGACTTGTCTTACGAGTCCGTACCGTGGCTGATGCCGAGGATATCCATGCCTACGCTAGTCTGCCAGAAGTCTCTTATCCAGCGGGCTTTCCGCCCGTTAAGACCTTGGAAGATGAGATTTATTATCTAGAGCATATCCTTCCTGAACGCAATCAAAAGGAAAATCTTCCAGTTGGTTATGGAATTGTTGTTAAAGGGACTGATAGGGTTATCGGTTCTGTTGACTTCAATCACCGCCACGAAGACGATGTGCTGGAGATTGGCTATACCTTGCACCCAGACTATTGGGGTCGAGGTTATGTGCCAGAAGCAGCTCGTTCCTTGATTGATTTAGCTTTTAAAGAACTAAACCTACACAAGATTGAATTGTCTTGCTTTAGCTACAATGTCCAAAGTCAACGAGTCGCTGAGAAACTTGGTTTTACCCTTGAAGCTCGCATAAGGGATCGCAAAGATGCCCAAGGCAACCGCTGTGATGATTTGAGGTATGGCTTGCTGAAGAGTGAGTGGGAGGCGGATTGATGCATGTTTTCATCATTGGAGCTCCAGCCTCAGGTAAAATGACCATTGGTCAGGAACTTTCGAAACTCACCGGTGCGACTCTCTTTTTCAACCATCAACCAATTGATTTCGCACTCGAAATTTATCAGGATTTTACGGAAGAAATGTGGGAATTTGTTCGTAGCGTTAACTTTTCTTTTCTTGGAACAAGCGCCAGGAATCATCGGTCGGTGATTTTAACAGATGTAATTGACTTTTCAAATCAATATCGTCTGATGTATTTGAAGAATATTCAAGATTTATTAAATGAGTATCATCAAGAGATTCTCTTTGTTGAATTAGAAACGTCTCTTGAGGAGCGCTTACGTCGCAATCGGACGGAGAATCGGTTGAAATACAAACCCTTGAAACGGAATTTTGAGATATCTGAAAGAGAAATTTTAGAGACTGATAAAACAAATCAACTTAATTCTCAAAAGCAACCGAGTGGTCTTCACTACTACCTTAAAATTGATAATACGAATCTGTCTGCAGAAGAAGTCGCAAAGCAGATTCAAGAAAAAATGAAAACAATAGAGAAAGGACACACACATGTCTAAAGAACTTTCACCTAAATACAATCCAGCCGAGGTTGAGGCTGGTCGTTACCAAAAATGGCTTGATGCTGATGTTTTCAAGCCTTCAGGCGATCAAAAGGCTAAGCCTTATTCGATCGTCATTCCACCTCCAAACGTTACAGGTAAACTCCACCTTGGTCACGCTTGGGATACGACTTTGCAGGATATCATCATCCGTCAAAAACGTATGCAAGGTTTTGATACGCTTTGGCTTCCAGGGATGGACCACGCTGGGATTGCGACTCAGGCTAAGGTTGAGGAGCGCTTGCGTGGTGAGGGTATTACGCGTTACGACCTGGGTCGTGAAAAATTCCTTGACAAAGTCTGGGAATGGAAAGACGAATATGCCACTACCATCAAGGAACAATGGGGCAAGATGGGGCTCTCTGTAGACTACTCTCGTGAGCGTTTCACTCTTGACGAAGGTTTGTCAAAAGCCGTTCGCAAGGTCTTTGTGGACCTTTACAAGAAAGGTTGGATCTATCGTGGTGAGTTTATCATCAACTGGGACCCAGCAGCTCGCACAGCCCTTTCTGATATCGAGGTGATTCACAAGGATGTTGAAGGTGCCTTCTACCACATGAACTACATACTGGAAGATGGCTCACGCGCTCTTGAAGTTGCGACCACTCGTCCTGAGACTATGTTTGGGGACGTTGCCGTTGCGGTTAATCCAGAAGACCCACGCTACAAGGACTTGATCGGTAAACATGTTATCCTTCCAATCGCTAATAAATTGATTCCAATCGTTGGAGACGAGCACGCAGATCCTGAGTTTGGTACTGGTGTCGTGAAAATCACACCTGCCCACGATCCAAACGACTTCTTGGTTGGTCAACGCCATAACTTGCCACAAGTCAACGTGATGAACGACGATGGAACCATGAACGAGCTTGCTTTCGAATTTGCAGGTATGGACCGTTTCGAAGCTCGTAAGGCAGTCGTTGCCAAGTTGGAAGAAATCGGTGCCCTCATCAAAATCGAAAAACGTGTCCACAGTGTTGGTCACTCAGAACGTACAGGTGTTGTAGTTGAGCCACGCTTGTCTACTCAATGGTTCGTGAAGATGGATCAATTGGCTAAGAATGCCATTGCTAACCAAGACACAGATGATAAGGTAGAATTCTATCCTCCTCGTTTCAACGATACCTTCCTCCAATGGATGGAAAATGTCCACGACTGGGTAATCTCTCGTCAGCTCTGGTGGGGTCACCAAATCCCTGCTTGGTACAATGCTGAGGGTGAAATGTACGTCGGTGAAGAAGCTCCTGAAGGTGACGGATGGACTCAGGACGAAGACGTCTTGGATACTTGGTTCAGTTCTGCCCTTTGGCCATTCTCAACTATGGGCTGGCCTGATGTCGACTCAGAAGACTTCAAACGTTACTTCCCAACTTCAACCTTGGTAACTGGTTACGACATCATCTTCTTCTGGGTCTCTCGTATGATCTTCCAATCATTGGAATTCACGGGCCGTCAGCCATTCCAAAATGTTCTTATCCACGGTCTTATCCGTGACGAGCAAGGACGCAAGATGTCTAAATCTCTCGGTAACGGGATTGACCCAATGGATGTTATTGAGAAATACGGTGCCGATGCCCTTCGTTGGTTCCTTTCAAACGGTTCTGCACCAGGTCAAGACGTGCGCTTCTCTTACGAGAAAATGGATGCTTCATGGAACTTCATTAACAAGATCTGGAACATCTCTCGCTACATCCTCATGAACAATGAAGGCTTGACCCTTGAACAAGCAACTGCCAATGTCGAAAAAGTTGCTAACAAGGAAGCTGGAAACGTTACTGACCGCTGGATTCTCCACAACCTCAACGAAACAATCGGAAAAGTCACTGAAAACTTTGACAAGTTTGAGTTTGGTGTTGCAGGTCATATCCTCTACAACTTCATCTGGGATGAGTTTGCGGACTGGTACGTTGAGTTGACCAAGGAAGTCCTTTATAGCGATAACGAAGAAGAGAAAATCATTACACGTTCTGTTCTCCTATACACCTTGGACAAGATCCTTCGTCTCCTTCACCCAATCATGCCATTCGTGACAGAGGAAATCTTTGGACAAATCTCAGAAGGTTCTATCGTTACAGCAGCATACCCAACTGTCAACCCAGCCTTTGAAGACCTTGCAGCTCACACTGGTGTCGAAAGCCTCAAAGACTTGATCCGCGCTGTTCGTAATGCGCGTGCGGAAGTAAACGTTGCTCCAAGCAAGCCAATCACAATCCTTGTGAAGACAAGCGATAGCGACTTGGAAGCTTTCTTTAACAGCAATGTCAACTACATCAAACGCTTCACAAATCCAGAACACCTGGAAATTGCATCAAACATCCCTGCACCTGAACTCGCGATGTCAAGTGTCATCACAGGGGCAGAAATCTACTTGCCTCTAGCAGACCTTCTCAATGTAGAAGAAGAATTGGCTCGCCTCGACAAGGAACTGGCTAAATGGCAAAAAGAACTGGATATGGTCGGTAAGAAGCTCTCTAACGAACGCTTCGTAGCCAATGCCAAACCAGAAGTCGTCCAAAAAGAACGCGACAAACAAGCCGACTACCAAGCGAAATACGATGCGACAGTCGCACGTATTGATGAGATGAAGAAGTTGGTGAAATAAAAATAGAAAAATCTCTTAGATCCATTTCTAAGAGATTTTTCCTTTCTCTCCCCCTCACAACCAGCCTTCTTCTTCGGCAGTTTTGGCTGCTTCAGTTCGGTTGCTGGCGCCTAGTTTGGAGAGGATATTGGTCATGTAATTACGGACGGTGCCGTTTGAGAGGTAGAGCTTATCCGCAATTTCTTTGTTGGAGAGCCCCTGTGCAACTCCATGCAAAACAGCTACTTCTTGCTCAGTCAAGGGATTGGGATGGGTCATCATGACTTCCATCAGCTCTGGAGAATATTCCTTGCGTCCCTCTAACACTGTATGCAGGGTTTGCATGAGTTCGGCGATGCTTCGCTCTTTCAAAACATAGGCGTCGACTCCTGCTTTGACCGCTCGTTCAAAATAGCCTGGGCGTTTAAAGGTCGTAACGATAACTACCTTGGTTTCAGGCACTTCTTGTTTGATCCACTCGAGCGCTTCTAGTCCCGTCTTAACTGGCATTTCGACGTCAAGGATGGCAATATCTACTGCTTCTTTCCCTAAAACTTCGATAGCTTCAGCTCCATTTTTCGCCTGCAAGATAGTCTCCACATCTGGTTGAAAGCTTAAGAGCTGGCACATGGCATCTCTAAGCATACTTTGATCTTCTGCGACTAATACTTTCATCTACTTTCTCTCCTTATAAGGCAGATGCACGCGCACCTCTGTGGGATCTTTCAAACTGACCAGCTCTACTTGACCTGAGAAGGCTGCTGCACGGTCACGGACTGTATGGAGTTCATTTCCTTTTACAGTTGCAAATCCTTTCCCGTCATCTCTAACTGTCAGGACTAATTCCTGATCTGTACGTTCCAGTTTTAGATAGGCTTTTTCAGCTCTGGCATGCTTGATGATATTGGTCGCAAGTTCTAACAAAATCATAGCGGCTGTCGACTCTACATCCTGGGTCAAACTAGCCTTGTCCAAGTGATTGTCAATCTGAACTTCAATCCCAGCAATCTCTAGCATCTTTTTGACAGTCTCAAGCTCTGAAGCTAGGGTCCGTGATTTCAGATTTTCCACGATAGTTCGCACTTCATTCATGGAATCCTTGCTGATCTGGTGAATTTCTTTTAATTCCTTTTCCACCTGTGGATAAGCCTGCATCTGAAATAACTGCAAGGCTAAATCTGTCTTGACACTCAGCATCGCAAAGGTATGTCCCAGACTATCATGCAAATCCTGACCGATACGACTACGTTCATTTTCAGCAAGCAATAGATTTATCTGGGCATTTTGCTTGGCCTGAGCTTCTTTCAAATCCTCCACAATCCGAATCCGAATCAAACCAAAAGTCATTAAATCGACAAAAGCAAGAATTACAAGTAGATAGAATAGATACTCAACTTCGATTCTCTGAAAAATCAAAAGTTGGCCCAAAACAAGGACTTGAGCAAGAAGAAAAGTCCAGACATGTAAAGACTTTAAACCACCTACATTGAAATGATAACTTAAGAGATTGGATAGGAAAAAGAAAAACCAGATATAATTAACAGCAACAAAGGCAGTATTCTCAACTACATAAGTCAGCATGATCCCCCAGAAAAGCCAAGATAGGCGCTGGCTCTTAGTTGTTAAAATACCCAAATACGCCACTACAAATAGAATATCAATCAATAAATGCCAGGCAGAAAGCCACCCAGTCACTACAGGTAGGATGGGGAAAATCATAAAAATCAAACTGGCCCAAAACATATAGTGTATGCTTTTCAGTCTTTCAAGCATTAAGCATTCTCCTTATGACCTTGAAGGTAAATGGTCAAACCAAATAAAACTGCTGAAAAAACAAGTAGATAAATTGTGGCTGATAGATTGATGCCACCCTCATTTAAGAAGGTCTTGATTAATTCCATCAACTGATAGCTTGGTAGGCGCTTCCCGATTGCTTGCATCCAGTCTGGAAATAAAGAGATGGGCATCCAGAGTCCGCCTAAAACAGCCAAGCCTAGATAGAGAAGATTGCCCACGACAGACATCAGCTGACTAGAAGGCAAGAGTGTCAAGGTCAAGCCAAGCGCTACAAAGGCAATACTTCCCGCAATCAGTAAGAACGCAGCCCCAATCCAGTTTCCTAGAGGCATATCTACACCTCTGACCAAGTGCCCAACTGAGAAAACAACCAGGATTGAGACCAAATAATCAACCATCATACTTGTTATCTTTGATAGATAATATTCTACCATATTTACTGGAGTATGGCGTAATGTTTTCTGCCAGTTGTTGATCTTGTCGGTATGTAAGACAGCTGGAAATGAAAACATAGCTGTCGACATCATGGAAAAGGCTGTCATGGAGATGAGGTAATCGCGCATAAAATTATCTGGTCCACCAGGTGTGTCCTGGTACATACCTGAAAAGAATAAATAGAAGGCTGTCGGCATCCCTACGGATAACAGATAATAGACTAATTGTCGTTTGGTCAATAGAAATTCTATCTTATTTAGTGCGATCCATCGTTTCATCTTAGTCATCTCCTTTTTGTGTTTCTTCAAAGATTGTATCCAACAAGCTACGATTATTGACTTCAATTTCTTGAATCCTACATCCTGCTTGCACTAACAGTTGCCAGAAAGCATCTGCTTCGCGTGTGACTACTTGTAGAGCATCTTGTTTTTGTGACCAGTTTTCAACCAAGTTTGACTGTTCAACGACTTCCTTATAAGCCAGAGGTAGGATAAAGTGCTTTTCAATCTCCTCACTGCGCATGGCTAGAGGTGTTGTATCGCGAATCAACTCTCCCTTATTCAAGACCAAGATTCGGTCCGCTGTATGTTCTACCTCTTCGATATAATGGGATGAATAGAGAATGGTGACTCCCTGCGCTTTTAGATCCTGGACAATTTCCCAAAAACGTTGACGAGTTGAGGTATCCATGGCTGCAGTAGGCTCATCCAAAAAGACAAGCTTTGGTCGGCCAATCAAGGTCAAGACAAAAGAGAAGAGACGCTTTTGCCCACCTGACAATTTTTCTGCCAATTGTTCTTTTTGTTGCTTGTCAAACTGCAATAGTTGATCGATTTCCTGGTTGCTCAAGGGTTTTGGGTAAATGCTTTGAAAGAAAGCAATCAACTCTTTAACTTTTAATTTCTGAACAATGACATTTTCTTGAGGGAGGTAGGATCTTGTATAGTCTAACTTAGAGCTCGTCACTGGCAAGCCTTGGATGGATACTTGACCGCTGGTGACCAGTTTATCTCCAAGCAAACAGTCCAAGAGTGTGGTCTTCCCAGCACCATTGGGCCCAATCAAGGCAACGCATTCACCTTCAGCTACCTCAAAGGAAATATCCTTCAAAATAGCCTTGCCCTTGATGTTTTTATTTAGGCTTTCTACCTTAATCATGTTCATGATATTCTCCTTTCAGCCACTCCTTTCCCATCGGAAAAGCGATAAAAATCATAAATCCTAGACCCCAAGCACCGCGAATGACTTGGTGAAGGAAGGCTTGATCAAACCAACCTGTAAACATTTCTACCAACCATACCACTAGTGATAGTCCAATAAAAAGATAGAGAATCGCTTTTTTCATTTTTCAAACTCCTTTTTCACATCTGAGACTAATTTCAAACCTTCTCGGATCAACCAAGACATCATGCCAAATCCTGCAAATAGCTCCCAAGGAAAATGATAGAAACCTTCATCCAATCCTGAGAACATGAGATAAGTCATGACTCCTGCTGCTACTAAACTCATTGCGACAATTACTTTATGTTTCATTTTTTTCTTCCTCCATTTGATACATCTAGTATAATTCTTTGAAGGTAGAATCACTAGAAGCTTCTGTCATGAGGAAATATGACAAATGTCACAAAAAAAGAAAGTTGATTTCTCAACTTTCTTTTTCTATTATTTAATCTTTATTCCACACTGAAAAGATATGGGTAAACCGGTTGTTGACCTTGGTGGATTTCTACTTCGACATCTTCGAATTCTTCTGCGATTTCTTGAGCAATTTCATTTGCCAATTCTTCGCTTCCGTCTTCTCCAACATAGAAGGTTACGATTTCACTGTCTTCGTCCAACATATGTTTCAATGTTTCAGTCAAGGTTTGGTGCATATCAGGATTTGATACGAGAATCTTACCATCCACCATACCAAGATTGTCATTTTCATGAATTTCTAGACCATCGATAGTCGTGTCACGAACGGCTGTTGTTACACTACCGCTGACAACATCGCCAAGGGCTGCAGTCATGCGTTCTTGGTTTTCTTCGATAGACTTGCTTGGGTCAAATGCTAGAAGGCTAGTCAATCCTTGAGGAATTGTACGAGCTTCTACTACAACAGCTGGTTGTTCCAATACTTCAGCTGCAGATTGAGCTGCCATGAAGATATTTTTGTTGTTTGGCAAGAAGATGATGTTGCGAGCATTGACTTTCTCAACAGCTTTGACAAAATCTTCTGTCGAAGGGTTCATGGTTTGTCCACCTTCGATGACATAGTCCACACCTTGTGCACGGAAGATGTCTGCCAAGCCTTGTCCAGCTACTACTGCGATAAGAGCATATTCTTTTTCTTCAGCTGGCTTGCTGACTTGCGCTTCTTTTTCTACTTGCGCTTCGTGTTGGTTACGCATGTTATCGACTTTAACCTTGACCAAGCTACCATATTTAAGACCTTCTTGCATAACAAGTCCTGGATCTTCTGTATGGACGTGAACTTTAACGATTTCGTCATCATTGACAACAAGTAGAGAATCCCCAAGTTCGTTCAAGTAGTTACGGAATTCTTCGTAGTCAAACTCTTTAGCATAAGTTGGACCTTGCTTGAGGGCAACCATGATTTCAGTACAGTAACCAAAGGTAATGTCTTCAGTTGCTACATGTCCGGCTACAGATTTGTGGTGTTCTGCATTGATCATCTCACCCATATTGGCTGGAGTAGCAACAAAGTCTTCAGATGCACTGTATTCACCAGTAAGAGCTGAAAGGAATCCTTCATAGATGAAGACCAAACCTTGACCACCTGAGTCCACAACTCCAACTTCCTTCAATACTGGAAGCATTTCTGGAGTTTTAGCAAGGGCTGCTTTAGCTCCTTCCAAGGCTGCACGCATCACTTCAACTGCGTCATCTGTCTGTTCTGCTTTTTTCTTAGCACCGATAGCAGCTCCACGTGATACAGTCAAGATTGTTCCTTCAACAGGCTTCATAACAGCCTTGTAGGCAACCTCAACACCTGATTGAAAAGCAAGAGCTAGGTCTTTTCCTGTTAGCTCTTCTTTTGTCTTGATGGCTTGTGAAAATCCGCGGAAAAGCTGAGAAGTGATAACTCCTGAGTTCCCACGCGCACCCATCAAAAGACCTTTAGCCAAGATACTTGCAGCCTCACCAACAGTTGAAGCTGGTTTGTCTGCTACTTCTTTAGCACCATTTTCGATTGTCATTCCCATGTTTGTTCCTGTATCTCCGTCTGGAACTGGGAAGACGTTCAATGAATTGACATATTCGGCTTGCTTGTTCAAACGAGTTGAAGCAGCCTGTACCATTTCTTGAAATAAGCTTGTAGTAATATTTGACACGATTATTCTCCTACAACTTTAATATTTTGAATGTAGACATTCACAGTTTGAGCAGTGATTCCAAGTTGGTTCTCTAGGCTAAAGCGAACACGTTCTTGGATGTTTTTTGAAACTTCACTGATTTTTGTACCGTAGCTCAATACAGTATATACATCAACTGCAATACTACCGTCTTCAGCTGCTTTAACGACTACACCTTTTGAATAATTTTCCTTACCAAGAAGGGCTTGGAAATTATCTTTGAGGGCATTTTTACTAGCCATACCGACTACACCAAAAATTTCAGTTGCTGCACCACCTACGACAGTAGCGATCACATCATCTGTCAGTTCGACTTGACCATCTTTTGTATTAATTTTTACAGTCATTTTTTTTACCTCAAATAGTTGATACTCTATTTTATCATATTTCAGCCCAACTGTAAAAGCAGAATGATGTATCATCGGATATTTGCTTGATTTTTCAAATGATTTCAGCTGTCGAGCAAAACAAAAAAGACCCTGTAGGTCTTTTCATGTTTATTAAACGCGTTCTACTTTTCCTGATTTCAAAGCACGAGCTGAAGCCCAAACTTTTTTAGGTTTACCATCGATAAGAACAGTAACTTTTTGAAGGTTTGGTTTTACGGCACGTTTAGTTTGGTTCATCGCGTGTGAACGGTTGTTTCCTGATACAGTCTTACGACCTGTAAAGTAACATACTTTAGCCATTGTGTTTTCCTCCTATTAGATCTAATATAGCGGATGTGCTAGCACCACATACCGTACTATGTTATCACACTTTCTTATTTTTGGCAAGGGAATTGGAAGACTTTTTTTATTTGACGTAGACAACTTCTAATTTACCAAAAGCTACCTCTCCACGGATAATCAAGGTTTTGCTGGTTGGGGCTACAGGAGCATCTGCCTTAGCTACTCCACAAGAAGTCTCCACCTTCAGGTCCACTCTCCAGTGTTGGGGCACATAGATAACTGCATTCCCTAAACTAACTTCTACCTTCAAGGTTGCACTATCGCCTAACATCTCTGCATTGTCATAATAAATCTTAGCATTTCCACAGCTAACTTCAAACTGGTCTTCTACCAAGTCTTGGTCCTGTTTGTAAAAAGTTCCACTACCAAAGGAAACTTCCTTTTCTGTTAGAATGGTCTTTTCAGCGTCATACCACCATTTTTTCTCGTTCCATGTTTTGTTCGAATTAGTCAACATGCCAACTCCGAGAACGATTAGCACTCCCGCCCAGAACAATGATTGATTGGGAATCGGTAAAATGTCATAAAAATGATTAGCAATCATGAGGGCTACTAGGGCTGTAAAGGAGGCTGAAGTGAAATGACGACGAAGAATTGCCTCAACTGATTGATAGGCAAAAAATCCAATACCAATCAAGGGCCAAATCTGCCCTCCAAATGAAGGAATACCAAAATTCCCTTGTAACAATACTAAAGCTGCCAATACTAGCAACACAATACCAAATGCTTTCTTTTTCATGTTATTACCTCATGTTTCTTAGATTTTCTTTTAGGAGGGATTGGTAGTGTCGTGACACGTGAACCTCCTTGTGGGTTTGATAAAAGGAAATAGTGCCTGTTCCTGAAAAGGACTTGTCAACTGAGTAAACTTGCCGAAGATTGGCTATGGTCGACTTGGATACCCGACTGAAAAAGCGGGGCAGGATGGACTCTAACTCATAAAGTTTGAGTCGAACCTCGTAGGCCTCTTTCTGGGTATGGGCGTAAATCTTGCTACCTTCCGTCTCAAAGAAGAGGATTTCTGCCAAGTCTAAGTAATACTCACCAGTCCCCTTGTAAAAGATTAACCTAGGAGCCTTGGTTTCTTGCAAGAGTCGTTGCAAGTCAGCTATCTCATCTGTCAGGGCTGCAGCCTTGATGACAATCTCTGTCTCAGTTAATTCACTATCAATCTCGATTCGTAACTTCATCCTATCTCCTTTCTGCATCTACTATACCAAAGGCCAGAAGACTTTACAAGGGCAAAAAAGCAAGTGGTCACTTTTGACCCGTAAGTGGTTACGAGGCCAAGCCCACTTGCTTTGCTTCTTACAAAATAAAGAAAAGAATTCCCAAAAGGAGGCCACAGGCGTAGCCAACTAAAACATCCTTGGGATAATGAACACCACCTAAAACCCGCACAAAGCCGAGAAAAGCTGATAAGACCAACAAAACCAACCCCACAAGCAGATTTGCATGCAAGCAAGCCATGGAAATGATGGTTGCTGAAAAGACATGGCGGCTGGGCATTGAATTCCCAAGGCTATCCTTGTCTAGTAGCGGAATAATTTCCCAAGTCTCATAAGGACGCGGTTGATTGATCCACTTACGAACAAGCGTCAATAGGACAAATCCTAAAGCTGGAACTAAAATATAGGCAGAAAGTTCTTTCCCAACCCCTTTACTTACAAAGTTTGTCCCCAACAGTGTCAAGTAAGCCAAGGGCATCAAAACTGTCATCATACGATTAAAGACTCGCATCAATTGCAATAGTTGTGGATATCGAAGAAGACTTGATTTCCTCTTCTCGTACCACTCTTGATAGTTTTTCATCTATTTTCTCGTTGTTTCTAGATTTTACACAAGAAGCCTGACAGAACCAGTCTGCTAGCATCTCCTACTCTAGTATAGTGCAGAAAAAGAAGGCCGTCAAGCCTTCTTTTGATTTATTCTTCTGCTTGGTCTTCTGTAAATTGACTATTGTAGAGGTCTGCATAGAAACCACCCTGAGCCATAAGTTCTTCATGATTTCCTTGCTCGATGATGTTTCCTTCTTTCATGACCAGAATCAAGTCAGCATTGTGGATCGTTGACAATGACTCCACCACTACTGCCCAAATCCAGTATTCTGACATGCCAAGGATTTTCCCAATGGCCCAAATAGCCATGATAGGACCACGAGTGACTACTTGGAGTCCCATGGTAAAGAGCATCTGAATCTGCGTGATATCATTAGTCGTCCGAGTCAATAGACTGGGGATTGAAAAACGTTTAAAGACCAACATCGGTTTATCCATTCTTTCTCCCTTCTAAGTAAAAATAGTTCTCATATGAACATTTAAGTTTCAATGAGAACTATCTAAGCAGAAATTGACATCAGCTCTTATTTTATCTATAATAAACACTATCTATCTCACACCTATAAGAGCACTTCCTGATTAGAAATGAGAAACTCACAAATGAAACAAAAAGAAGAAAAAATTTTAGGAATCTTTGCCATCATCTTTGGAACCTTGGCCCTTCTTGGTTCCTGGCTACCAATCATTAGCATACTAGCCTTTTTCTTTGCCATTATTGCTATAGCCCTAGGCATTTTTGGTATCGGCCTTAGTCTCAAAAATCGTAAAATATTGGCTATCATCGGAACAAGCCTAGGTATTCTATCCATTTTTCTTGTCTTAATGACGCAAGTATTACCTTCTGGTGTCTTTACTGACTTGGCTAAAAACTTTCGACACCCATACAGAAGTCTGACCTCTTTAACAGAGGATGCGGAATTTGGAAACTTACCAGATTATAGACATGATGAAGAGGATATCGAAGATACCGATACCTTCTCTTGGACCCAGGAGCAGTTCGATGCTTTGATAGAGGGAGACACTGCAAACAGAGGAAAAGGCGGCTCCAACTACAAAGATATCATCAGCAAGCATGGATTACCAGATTCTGAAATTGAGTCAACCTCAGGTGATTACGACATTAAGAAAATCACCTATCTATCCCTCGGTTCAAACACCAAGACAGTCGTACTCACTTTCGCAAAGCAGGAAAACGGCCAGTTTCTTCTCATCCGAAAATTTGCCCTAGGCTTGGATAGAAAAGAGAAAACTGATGATGGAGTGAAAGTTTAACATAACAAAAAAGCGAACAGCTATTAAGCCTGTTCGCTTTTCTATTAGAATCCATCTACGTTTGTGTAGATTTTTTGTACGTCTTCGTCGTCTTCAAGAACGCCATAAAGTTTTTCAAAGGTTTCAAGGTCATCCCCTGACAACTCAACTTCTGATTGAGGAATCATCTCAAGTTCTGTTACTTGGAATTCTTCGATACCAGATTCACGCAAAGCCACAATAGCTTTGTGAAGGTCAGTTGGAGCTGTGTAAACAGTGATTGTTCCTTCTTCTGATTCTACATCGTCTACATCGACATCTGCTTCAAGCAAGAGTTCAAAGATAGTATCAGCGTCGTCACCAGAAAATACGATGACACCCTTGTTGTCAAAGAGGTAAGATACTGAACCTGAAGCTCCCATGTTTCCACCATTTTTACCAAAGGCAGCACGGACATTGGCAGCTGTACGGTTAACGTTTGAAGTCAAGGTATCCACGATGAGCATTGAACCATTTGGCCCAAACCCTTCGTAACGCCCTTCTGTAAAGGTTTCGTCTGTATTCCCTTTTGCTTTATCGATTGCCTTATCAATAACGTGTTTTGGCACTTGCGCTTGTTTAGCACGGTCGATAACGAATTTCAAAGCTGAGTTTGATTCTGGATCTGGATCACCTTTTTTAGCTGCTACATAGATTTCTACACCAAATTTTGCATATACTTTAGAGTTAGCTCCATCTTTAGCCGTTTTCTTGGCTACGATATTGGCCCATTTACGTCCCATTAGGAATCTCCTTTTTTCACATTTTAATCTTTCTTATTATAACACAAGTCTAGTCGATTTTCACTAGAGGAAATGGAATTTTCTTTTTTAAATGAAGCTAGGATTGTCCGCCGACAGCCAAGATTTTCTTGCCTTCTTTTATCCAAGGGTGCTGAGAGAGTGAGATATAAAGCTGTACAGTCATAACAAGCCAAAGTAGCGGTTCACATAGAATCACACCTGTATAACCTGCCCATGGAATAATCCAAGCGACGAAAACAATTTTCCCGATAAATTCGATAAAACTAGATATGAGGGGTAAGAGTTTTTGACCGAGTCCCTGCAAACTATTTCTATAAATCAATAAAAGACTCAAAAACGGATAGAAAACAGAACTAATACGTAGGTACAAGGTTCCATTTTCAATCAAGTAACCATCTGTTGAACTCGCTAAGAAAGAAACTAGGCTAGGACTTGCAAAAAATAGGAACACACAAGCAAAGGTTGCCCAAGCCATACTCAAATAGCTCCCTAGACGAAGACCTTGGACGATACGATCTGGACGTTTTGCCCCAAAGTTTTGAGAGATAAAAGTTGTCATAGAAGCCGAAATTGCCGTCATTGGCAATAGGGCAAAGGCCATGATTCTACGTGCTGCCGTTTGGGCACTGATAATAACTGCTCCAAAACCATTAACAGAGGATTGCAAGATAACACTTCCGACAGAGACGATTGAACCCATCAGCCCCATGGCTAGCCCCTGCTCCAAGAGATCGACATAGAGATCCTTATTCCATTTGAAGTGCTTCAAGCTTGGAAGAAGCTCTGGAACACTCTTTCGAATATAGAAATAACAGAGAATAGCGGACAAACCTTGCGATATGATGGTTGCAAGACCTGCAGACTGAACCCCCAATTGCAGTTGTGTAATAAAATACAAATCTAAAATGACGTTAACAATGGCTGAAAAGATAAGAAAGGCAAGCGCCGCAAGGCTATCACCAATCGAGCGTAGTAATCCTGCAAAGAGATTATAGGCAAAGCTAACTCCCACGCAGCTAACAATCATTGAGATGTATTCATAAGATTGGGGAAGTATTTCTGCAGGTGTTTCGAGATATTGTAAGAGCGGATAAAGGCCGAAGAAACCCATCAGCATGACAAGACCACTCAGGATTGCACCTAAAATCCAAGTCGCTGCAACAGCCTCTTTAATCTTTGTGAAATTACGAGCACCATAAAGTCGAGCAATAACAACTCCCATCCCATTTCCGACTCCGAGAGCAAAGCCAATAATCAAATCAAAAATAGCTGTCGTAGCTCCGACTGCCGCCAAGGAATTTTGTCCCAAAAAACGCCCAACAATCAAAATATCAGCTGTATTGTATAGTTGCTGAAAGATATTGGACAGTAAAATCGGTAATGCAAAACTAATCAGTGAAGGAAGAATGGGACCATGAATCAAGTCCACCGTTGATTTTTTATTCATAGGGCTATTATATCAGCTTTCAAGTTGAGGAACAAGGGAGTTTCCTCGAGAAAGCGTTGCCTATATGTAAACAATCTGGTATAATCGTGACAGAAAAGGAGGGTATGTATGAGCTTAACAAGTCAGTTAATTACAGATGTATTCCCAGACCTTGAGAAAGTGGAACAATTAAACAAGGAGGCCTTCCCTGAAGAAGAACGCGTCTCTTTGGAGGAATTTTTAAGTTACCAGGATAGAGATGACGCCCACTTTTTCGCCTTTTATAATGAAGAAGAGTTTGTCGGCTTTGCTTTTGCCATTTCTAATCAAAAAGCTTTCTACATTAGCTTCTTTGCCATTATGCCCCATCTCCGTAGCCATGGATACGGGAGAGAAATCATTGAAAAACTCATTGATTTTTACCAGCGTACCATGATTCTTGAAGTGGAGCGCTTAGACGAAGACTGTGACAATCTCGCACAAAGAAAATCCCGCATGGACTTTTACTTACAAAATGGCTTTAAAACTGCCAACGCCTTCTTGGAATACGAGGGAATGAGTTTCGAAATTCTCTATCGTGGCGACCACTTTGATGAAGAGGCCTATCGGAACATCTTTCAAAAATTGCAAGAAGAGAACTACTTCGACTTTCGTATCGAATACCGACGCTTTAGTGACCACTAGTCATGATGAAACAAAAAGTAGCAGTTTTACTGCTACTTTTCTTTTTATTCTTCAATTTCGATTTCAAGAGCGTCGCCCAAATCAAGTGTTACTTCTTGGTTAGAATCTGCATCAGCTGCTGCACTTGCTTTAGAGCCTTCTTCCTCTTCAATTAAACCATATTGAACACGAACTTGGTGGTCGATTTCATCAAAGATTTCTGGGTGATCTGCCAAGTATTTCTTCGCATTTTCAGAACCTTGTCCGATTTTTTCACCCTTGTATGAGTACCAAGCACCTGCTTTTTGGATAATATCCAAATCACTAGCAATCTTCAAGAGTTCACCAGTTCTAGAAATCCCTTCACCATACATGATTTCAACAAGAGCTTCTTTGAACGGTGGAGCCACCTTGTTTTTCACAACTTTAATCTTAGTTTCTTTACCAACGTTCGTATCTTTTTGGTCACCAGTTCCCTTGATTTGTGTACTTCCACGCACATCCAAACGGACTGAAGCATAGAATTTAAGGGCGCGTCCACCAGGAGTTGTTTCTGGATTTCCAAACATAACCCCTACTTTTTCACGCAACTGGTTGATGAAGATAGCAATTGTCTTTGTCTTGTTGATAGAAGCACCGAGTTTACGCATAGCTTGGCTCATCATACGAGCTTGAAGACCAACGTGGCTATCTCCGATATCACCATCGATTTCCGCACGAGGAACAAGGGCTGCAACTGAGTCAATAACCACAAGGTCGACCGCACCTGAATCAATCAATTTTCCTGCAATTTCAAGACCTTGCTCACCTGAGTCTGGTTGTGACAAGAGCAATTCGTCAATGTTAACCCCAAGAGCTGCTGCATAGGCTGGGTCAAGAGCGTGTTCCGCATCGATAAAGGCTGCAATTCCACCTTCTTTTTGTGCTTGCGCTACAGCGTGAAGGGCAACTGTTGTCTTACCTGATGATTCTGGACCGTAGATTTCGATGATACGCCCCTTTGGATAACCACCTGAACCGAGTGCAATATCAAGTGCCAAAGAGCCTGAACTCATCACTTGTACTTTTTGCTCTGCACGCTCACCCAAGCGCATGATTGAGCCCTTACCAAAATCTTTTTCAATCAATTTAAGCGCATCATTCAAAGCTTTTTCACGATCAGCTCCAAATTTTTTCCCAATTTCATCTAATTTTTTTGTTGGTTTTTTCGCCATTTTGTTCTCCTATATTTTAATGATTCTAAGAACCTTGTTCTATTATATCAAAAGTTAGTCACTTAATAAAGCTTTGCGAACTAAGTTAAAAGCATGCATGACTGCAATTTTACGAACATCTGCTCGGCTTCTTCCAGCTATATTGACCTGAACAACTTCTGTTCCGGATGCTTGAGACAAACCGATAAAAACTGTACCTGCAGGATGCCCTTCTAGACTATCCGGACCAGCCACTCCTGTCAAGCTAACTCCAATGTCCGACTGGGTTTTAAGCCGTGCCTGATCTGCCATTTTTCTCGCCGTAAAGGCTGAAACAACTCCATGTTTTTCCAACTCTACTTGTGGAATATCTAACATCTTAGCCTTTTCTTCTAGACTATAAGTGACAAAACCACCTTTAAAGATAGCTGACACTCCCGAAAAGTCTGCCAAAGTTGCTTGAAAAAGCCCTGCTGTCAAACTTTCCGCAGCCGTTATGGTTTTATGCTGCTTTTTCAAGTCTTCAACAACTACACTAGCTAGACTCGCTTCCTCACCATAACCATAGCAAATATCCTTTAAAGCAACACCTTCAAAAGTCTGGCGTGCAAGAATTTGAACCTCAAGACGATCCAAAGATTTTCTTGCTTCTTCTTGACTAGTAGCCTTGGTAGACAAACGTAGAGTCACTTCTCCTGTTTTTGCATAAGGGGCCAAGGTTGGATCTGTCTGCTCTTCAATCAAATCCGATAGAATCGTTACTAGCTGGCTCTCGCCAATGCCAAAGAAACGAAGCACACGTGAGTACAACTTAGCTCCAGTTGTCAATCTCGGGAGCAATTCATTTAAAACCATGGGTTTCAGTTCACTTGGCGGCCCTGGTAGGACGACATAGGTCACGCCAGCTACCTCAATCATGCCTCCGACTGCTAGTCCTGTTTCATTAGGTAGCGGGATCGAACCCTCAACGATTTGAGCTTGGCGTTCATTATTTGGAGTTCGGGCATAGTCCGGCCGATGAGCAAAAAACTCATCTAGCTTAGCCTGTGCTTGAGCATCAAAAGTTAAATCACGCCCTAGAAAATGGGCCAAGGTTTGTTTGGTCAAATCATCCTCTGTCGGTCCCAATCCTCCTGTTAGGATAACCAGATTGCTACGATTCTTAGCAATCTCCAACAAGGATAAGAGACGAACCTCATTATCACCTACAGCCGTTTGGAAGTAGACATCAACACCGATTTCAGCCAACTTTTCAGATAAAAACTGAGCATTGGTATTGACAATTTGACCTGTTAGAATCTCTGTTCCAACAGCTATGATTTCCGCTTTCATTTTTTCCTCCTACCTATCTATTCGGATTTCTTTGAAAAAATCGCAGGAAAATTCCTACGATTTGAGTATTCATTTCTTATTGTTCTTGTTGTATTTGTTGCTCTTGATTTACAACGGAACCAGCTGTTTGTGGCAAATGACCATAAATATTTTCATACAAGACTACATTTGTCTCCAATTCGGTAACTTCTGGTTTACCCAATGAACGACGTAAAAGATTTTGCATCTCTAACATATGCTCAGATGTCACGATTTGGTAAGATGTCTCATCAATCATTGCATCCTCTCCACGCAATTGCTGAGACTCAATATTCTTAAAGGAATCTTGGTAGCCCATCAACTGAGGAATCGTTGTTGTCGTAATCTCGATATTTGTCTGCATGTTATCGCTAAGAGCCTTCAAAATTTCTTGGTAGTGGCTGACACTATTCAAACTAAGAATTTTTTCAACAATCTTTTGGATAACTTCGCGCTGACGTTTCTGACGACCGTAGTCTCCCTCTGGATCCTGATAGCGCATGCGTGAATATACTAACGCCTCGTCACCATTTAGGGTTTGTTTCCCAACACCGATAGAAATCGTGTTAAATGGTTCCTGGTCTTGGATAGAGATTGGGAAACCTAGAGTGTTGTTTACTGTGATACCTCCGACAGCATCAACCATTCTTTGAAGACCGTGCATATTGACCATCACATAGCGGTCGATATGGATATTCATCATTTTTTGAATGGTCGAAATGGCAAGCTCTGCCCCACCATCAGCATAGGCAGCGTTGAGTTTAGCTTCTCTAACACTACCATCTGGTTGTTGGATTTGTGTCAGAATATCACGTTCCAAACTCATCATAACGACTTTCTTGGTTTTAGGATTCACTGTTACTAAGATCATTGAATCACTATTTCCTGCCCATGGGTCTGTACGCTCAACGTTCCCCGTATCTACCCCCATCAATAGGATTGTCAAAGGTTCAGTTGCCTCGATAACCTTGGTTTCTTCTCCGATTTGTTTATAAGTTTTGGCTAAAGTCTGTGTACTTTGTTGGTAGATAGTATAGGCATAAGCTCCCACACCAAGCACTGTCACAAGAACAAAGCCTAAAAACATTCCGATTATTTTTTTTACCATATATTTATTCGTCTATCAGTCGACCCATCAGGTAAACATCAAGAAACTCTCCTCCTTCTATACAAGCGCCGCGTTCCTGTTGGCCTTCAATGATGAAGCCAAGCTTTTTATATAGATGAATAGCTGCCAGATTTCGTTTTTGAACTGTCAATTGTAAGCGTCGAATACTTCCACTCGATTGGGCCCACTCAATAGCTTCTTCCATCAAGATACTACCGAGACCATTTCCCCAATAGGCTTTTTTAATACCCAAAAAGATATCCCCAATATGCCGAACTCGCGGACGTTGATCAGCCGTTATATTGATCACTCCTGCCAATTCTTCATTCAAATAAGCTAGTAAAGTAATCTGATTATCCGACTGGGCCTGCTTGTTAATAAAACGCCGCATCTCAGATTCACTCATTGCAATTCCATTTTCATCCAGACTGGTAAAACTAGATTCATGACCAATCTGATCCAAAAGTGCAATAAGTTCTGTAGCATCTTGGGCTTCTGCTTCACGAATTAATAAATCATACTCCATCTGTCAACCTCTGCAAGAGTTCTGCTGCTCGTTGACCGTGGGCATGAAAGACAATCTCGCGCCCCTCACCGTCTTTAAGAATTTCTAATTCCAGATAGTCTGATGGGAGAGCCTCGCCTAATAGGTGTCCCCACTCAATAACCGTCACACCTGAACCAAAAAGAAATTCATCAAGGTCGATTGAATCTGCATCTCCTTCGATGCGGTAAACATCCAAGTGATATAAGGGTAGGCGTCCTTCATATTCTCGAACAATGGTATAAGTAGGACTTTTGATCATTTGATGAATCCCTAGTCCTTTAGCTAGACCTTTTGTTAATGTGGTTTTTCCAGCACCTAATTCACCAGTCAAAATCAATACATCATTTTTCTCTAGCAGAGAGCCGAGCTCTTGTCCAAGAGCAATGAGTTCATCTTCATTTTTTGTGTGCATGCTACTATTATACCAAAAAGTTTTCTTTTGTGATATCTCCACTAATAAAAAAAGAGGAGTTTCCTCCATCTTTTTTTAGGTTTAATCATTAGTTAAGAGCCATGCTAATGTAGTTCAAGATGAACAAAGCATCCAAAATCCAAATCATGACATGCACTTCTTTGATTTGACCTTTAACAATCTTTGTCAAAGTATAAGTCAAGAAACCAACGGCAATCCCTTGTGTGATTGAGTAGCTGAATCCCATAAAGATAGAAGTGAAGAAGGCTGGAACTGCTTCTGACATATCGTCCCAAGGGATATTTTTCAAGTTAGAGAGCATCATAATTCCGACAATAATCAAAATTGGTGCTGTCGCAGCTGAAGGAACAATCGCTAGAAGTGGGCTAAAGAAGCTTGATAGGGCAAAACAGATAGCAACAACTAAGGCTGTCAATCCAGTACGTCCACCAGCACCGATCCCTGCTGCTGACTCAATATAAGTTGTAACGTTTGAAGTACCTGCAATGGCACCAACTGATGTCGCCACCAAGTCAGAATATAGAGCCTTATCCAATTTAGCTGATTCATTGTTCTCACCACTTGTAGCGATGATACCAACTTTTTCACCTGTACCGATAAGAGTACCAATTGTATCAAAAATATCAGTCAATGAGAAGGCAAGAATGGCCATCAAGGTTTCAGGTAAACGTGAAGTATTTGAAATCAGAGAACCCAAACCTTCTGAACCAAGGGCTGCACCAAATAAAGTTCCTAGGTCGTTAACTGCTGCTGAAAGATTGTTGCTAGCAAAATCGATTCCTGACAAATTAACAAGACCAACCGCAATAGCAAGGACTGTCGTTGTTAAGATAGAAAGGATGATCCCACCTTTGATACCTTTAACAACAAAGAAGATCGTAATAGCAAGACCTGCAAGAGCTACTAATACAGCTGGAGTATTGAAATCTACCAAACCTGGAACAGCTGCTGAGTTTGCAGTAAGAGCCGCTTGAGCCTTATCTGCTCCTTCACCTGCTACAGTATAAGTACCGGGGTCAATTGAGAATTTCAAAAGGCCAGCATTCTTGATACCAACATAAGCAAGGAAAACACCAATACCAGCTGAAATTGCTGAACGAAGTGTTGTAGGAATAGACTCAATGATCATTTTACGAACATTGGTCAATGTAATAATCAGTGAAATAACTCCACAGATGAAGACCATCCCAAGAGCTTCTTTCCAAGTATAACCCATCCCAAATACGACTGTAAAGGTAAAGAAGGCGTTAAGTCCCATACCTGGGGCTTGAGCATATGGCAAGTTAGCATAGAAGGCCATCATCAAAGTTCCCACAACAGAACCGATGATTGTTGCCAAGAATACACCCTGAACAGGCATTCCTGTTTGCGAAAGCATTTGAGGGTTTACAAAGAGAATATAACTCATTGCAAAGAAAGTTGTTAAACCAGCAAGCACCTCTGTACGGACATCTGTCCCGTGCTCTTTTAGTTTAAATAATTTGTCCATTTTTAATCTCCTTTGTCATTTTACGAACAATATGACTATTATATCATCAATCATTCACATTTTCAAGCTGTTTTTCCTATTTTTAAAAATTCTTAAAGGATATGATTCTTCTTATTTTTGCTTATAATCAGCTTTTCTTTCAGCTTTTTGATATAATAGGAAACATCTTATCTGAAACTAAATTCGGGAGGATTTTATGACTAAAAAAATGATTGCCGTGGACTTAGACGGTACCTTACTTAATGGAGAAAGCAAACTCTCTGACTTTACAAAAGAAACCATTAAAGAAATTTCTAAGAAAGGCCACCATGTGGTTATCGCAACCGGTCGCCCATATCGTATGGCCAAAGATTTTTATGACCAACTTGAACTTGAGACTCCTATGATTAACTTCAACGGTTCGCTCACTCACCTACCTGGTAGGGCTTGGAAATATGAAAAATGCCTTACTGTGGACAAAAAATATCTCTTGGATATCGTAAAACGAAAAGAAGATATCGAGGCAGACTTTATCGCAGGTGAATACCGTAAAAAGTTTTACATTACATCCCCAGACAAGGAAATTGCAGATCCTAAATTGTTTGGTGTTGAAAACTTTCGCCCTGAAAATCAATTCAAGTCTGACTTAGTGACTAAGGGGCCTAACTGTATTTTATTACAAACTAGGGCAGACGATAAATATGCACTAGCAGAAGAGATGACTAGCTTTTACAAGCATCAGCTTAATATCAATACTTGGGGCGGTCCCTTGAACATTCTTGAATGTACTCCAAAAGGTGTTCACAAGGCCTTTGCTCTTGAATACCTTCTAAATGTCATGAATATAGACAGACAGAACCTTATTGCCTTTGGTGACGAACACAATGACCAAGAAATGCTCTCCTTTGCAGGTAGAGGATATGCCATGAAAAATGCTAATCCCGCTCTACTTTCTTTCGCAGACGAGCAATTACCACTAACCAACGAAGAAGACGGAGTCGCTCACTTTTTACAAGAGCAGTTCCTTTAATAAAAACTATCCCTCCATACTTTTTTGGTAGAAAACAGCTACCTTAATCGTATGGATTTTTTATGCCAAAAATCGATTAAAGAAAAAAGACCCGAATCCGTGTTAACGAGATTCAAATCCTTACAAAAGATGTCTATTTTTTTAGAACGATACGATCAGAAATTTCGCGATCCATATCATCAATGATCATTTGATTGCCATCAGCTACATAAACCTTGATATCATCTCCAATAAAGACTCTCTGGTTTTCTGGTTCGAAGGTGACCTTTTTAATTTCCTGATCGCCATCAGGTTCTACTTCTGTCCATGTTCCAGTATTACCAGTAACTACGAGAGTAATGCTATCTCCCTCATCTTGCCCTTTATAGGTTCCATCAATGTTGCTTACTGAGCTAGCAGTCGAACTCGAAATAGTCGTTTCAGCTTGCTGACCAGTTGTTACTTCCGTACTGGTGCTTGCTTGAGTTGAAGGAGCTGCCTGCTCTTTTGGCGAACATGCAACTAAGAGACTAAGACTTGCCAAAGAAGCAAGAGAAAGTGTGAATTTTTTTAGTGACATCATGTCTCCTTTCTTTTAGTGGCTTAAAATCAGAATAACCCTGCTGAGCCACCACACCCCTACTATAACAAATAAAGACAGGAGGGTCAATCAAATGAATCTAGGCCATGAAACAAGCTCGAACCTCAGATATAAAATAGAGAGATCCTGTCACAAATAGCAAGTCTTTCTCTTGTGCAGAAGCTTCAAAATTATCTATAAAATCTCGATAAGAAGCAATGCTTGTATAATCTCCAAAGTCTTGCTCTTCCAAGGAACCCTGATAGTCAAAACTCGTAACATAGAGAGCTATATCAGGTAAATGCTCTGTTAAATAAGCAAGCATCCCACTATAATCTTTCCGCTTTAGCGCACCAAATAGGATGTGAGGCTGATACCCTTGCTGGATTTTTTCTTGGATAAACTCAACCAAACGCTCTAGAGCTGGTAAATTGTGAGCCCCATCCAAATAGATGTGCTCAGTGACAGCTTCTAGCCTTCCAGCCCATTTAGTAGCTTGCAAGGCAGCACGTACTGCTTCTTGATCTACTTTCTCGTTTCTTTGTACCATAAATAGTAGAAAAGCCTGCAAGGCAAGAGCTGCATTTTCCTCCTGATATGCTCCCTCCAATCCCAATATTAGGTGGTGAAAGTCCGCTAGAGAGGAAGAAAAGTTCCCATTTTGGAAAGAAAAATCTTTATTAGATTGGTAGAGACTTACACCCAAATTAGTAGCAGTTTTTTGACAAACGAGTTGGGCTTCCGGTGCTAGATCGGCAATCACAGCTGATTTCCCAGGCTTAAAAATTCCTGCTTTCTGCTCTGCAATTGCTGTTAAACTATCGCCCAAGGTCTCCTGGTGATCGAGGCCGATTGATGTGATGATTGCAATTTCTCCTGTCACCACATTAGTGGTATCAAGAAGTCCACCTATCCCAACTTCCAGTAGGACCAAATCTACTTTTTGCTCTTTAAAATAAAGCAAAGCAATCAAGGTCAGCAACTCAAAAAAAGATAGCTGATCGTGGGTTTCTAGAAGTCTTTGCTCCATTGCTTTGACTTGATCTGCTAAACGAATGAAATCTGTATCCGAAATGGGTTCGCCATTAATACAGATACGGTCATGGATGCTGACAATGTGGGGCGAAGTAAAGGTACCAACCGTTTTCCCATGGGCAACAAAAAGCTCCCTCATAAAAGCAATAGTTGACCCCTTGCCATTTGTCCCTGTCACATGGATAATTGGATAGGTTTGCTCAGGATTCCCCAGCAAATCTACCGCTCTTTGCATTCGTCCTAAACCTGATCTGAAATTCAAGCCAATCCGACTATGAAGCCATTTTTCTACTTCAATCATGCTTATCTCCTTAATCCTTAATAAAAAAGCGAAGAATTTCTTCGCTTTTTACTCATTTTGCTAGATACTAGTTAAATTTTATTTTTAGCGTCAGGCTAAAAACGTCCACTGGACGTTCCAACTCTCTCCAGTTTCTATGAGTTGGGCTAAAAACATTCCCCGAACTTACTGACGGTTTTTATTTTTAGCGTCAGGCTAAAAACGTCCACTGGACGTTTTTACTCCTCCATAAAGCTGTTGAAGACTTCTTCAATCATGTTCCATTCATCTTCTGAATCTTCAGGGATTGGTTGCAATTCACCTTCAGTTCCATCTTCATTTTCGATGAATGAGTATGCTTGGATTTCAACTTCACCGTTTTCATCTTCTTCTGCGTTAACTGGTACAAGAAGGACATAGTTTTTACCAAATTCTTCTTTTCCGTCAATAGTCAAAAGGATTTCAAATAAAGTTTCGTTTCCTTGCTCATCTACAAGTGTAATAAGTTCACGTTCTTCGTGATCGTGGTTGTGATCGTGTGACATAGTTTCTCCTCTGTCTTAAAATTTTCTATCTAAATAATTTTGCAAAATCAATTGAGCTGCCAATTTATCAATAACTTTTTTACGCTTATTGCGACTAATGTCTGCTTGCTCAATCAACATGCGCTCAGCTGCAACCGTGGTTAGGCGCTCATCCTGGTACTCTACTGGCAAACCAAAGAGTTCTTCCAGTTTTGCTCCATAGGCTTGACTCGCTTCCACCCGAGGTCCACTGGTATTGTTCATATTTTTAGGTAAACCAACAACAAAGCGCTCTACCTTATAGGTGTCAACCAATTCCTTGAGTCGTTCAAAGCCGAACTCTCCTTGATCCTCATTGATTTGGATGATTTCAAGCCCTTGTGCTGTAAACCCTAACGGATCGCTAATCGCTACTCCTACTGTTTTGGAACCAACGTCCAACCCCATAATTCTCATTGGTTATAGATCGACTCCTTGTCCCTTAAGGTAGTAGCGGACCAATTCTTCAACAATCTCATCGCGTTCGTATTTACGGATTTGATTTCTTGCGTTATTGTAACGAGGAACGTAAGCTGGGTCTCCACTGAGAACATAGCCCACAATTTGGTTAATAGGGTTATACCCCTTCTCGTTCAATGAAGCATAGACTTCTGTCAATGTTTCACTAATTTCTTTTTTATTGGAATCATCCAATTTAAAACGTACGGTTTCTTCAGTAAATCCCATTCTAACACCCTCTTCCCTTAGAATAGTACTATTATAGCACATTCACAACCATTCTACAAATGACACAGCCTGATTCTGCTGATTTTCTGTGACTTCCTTACTGGACAGTCGCGCCACTTGCAACTCGATTTTCAATATATTCTTCTGGTTCGTTTTTTAGTAGATTTTCTAATCCCACATTTTTTAAATATTCGCTTTCGCTTGCCTTTTTAACGTCTAGAACTTGAAAATCATAACTTGTTTTTGTTTCAATCTCGGTTTCACTTAAAAGATTGGTTTCAAGGTTAAATCCAGGAATTTTACGTGCTTCTTGGACCGATTCATCCTTGTCTTCTCCTTCTTTCAAGGCCTTTTTTGCTTCCTCTAATCCATGCTCTACAATAAAGTTCTTGAGGTCTTCTGAAACTTGTCGTTTTTGCTGAATCGTTAAGGTCAAGAACTGTTTGCCCTTATAGGTAATGGTCTGGGTTTGTTGAACCCCATTTTCGTCAGCAGGTAGAACAAGCGTCTTTGTTACAACTGTATTGTTATTGGCATTTTCTAGAACAGGCAAAGTTGATTGAAGAGCTTCTGTCGTTGTATCTTTAGAAGGTGCCGCAGACTCTTTTTTCTGTCCACAGCCAGCTAGCAAAAATAGGAGCGCAACTGTACCGATAACTATCTTCTTCATATTCATTTTTCCTTATTTATCTATCAAATAAGGCTAGGAGTCACTCCCAGCCTTTATGTTTTATAGTGCTGCACGTAAACGTGCTTCTGCATTTTCTACATTGCGGACAGAGCGTGGCAAGAAGGCACGAATGTCATCTTCTTTATAGCCAACTTGCAAACGTTTCTCGTCAACAAGAATTGGACTTTTTAGGATACGTGGTGTTTCCATTATCAAAGTGAGCACTTCATTGACACTCAAATCTTCGATATCAACTCCAAGAGCTTTAGCGTAGCGATTCTTTGATGACACAATGCTCGCAATTCCATTGTCTGTTTTTGTTAGAATATCTAATAATTCTTCTCTAGAAATCCCCTCTTTACCGAGGTTTTGTTCTTTATAACTTAACTGGTGGGCATTGAGCCAGGTTTTAGCTTTTTTACAGCTAGTACAACTTGAGACTGTATATATTTTGATCATGTACCTACCCCTTTCGCTACATGTTACTATCAGTTTATTCTATTATACCATAAAAAACATCCGACTTGCGACCTATTTTTTAAAAAATTTAACTTTTTCCCCAGTTTTCTATCTTTTTTCTTGACAAAAACCGAACTATAACCATTCTTTGTACTTCCTAATGTAAAAATTCTTAATAAGGGTGACACTAAACATGTACAAGAAAATAATACAGATTAAGAATAAGAAGTAAGGCAGTCCCAATGGAGCTAAACGAAGGATATGTACTAGCGGTCCATAAGGTAGACTAGTTACAAAAAAGGCAGCAACTAAAGTCATCAAAATCACTAGCCAAGCTGGTCTGCTCTGTACAAAAGGAACTTTTGCTGTACGAAGCATATGGATGACCATTGTTTGAGACCACATCGATTCGATGAACCATCCTGTTTGGAAAAAGATAATAAACTGAAGGGCTGATTCAGATCCATGAACATAATCATGTCCTGTCATCAATGGAACAATGATAAAGTAAAGGAAGATAAAGGTCAAAATATCAAAGATAGATGAGATAGGTCCCATCCAAACCATAAATCGGGTAATGGATTTTGCTTCCCATGTATGGGGTTGTTTTAGGAAGTCTTGATCCACATTATCAAATGGCAATGCCACACAAGACAAATCATAAACTAGGTTTAGGACAATGAGATGAACAGGAGACATTGGTAGAAATGGCAAGAAGATACTTGCAACCAGAAGGGAGAAGATATTCCCAAAGTTTGAACTAACTGTCATCTTAATGTACTTGGTCATGTTGGCGTAGACCTTACGACCTTCCACGATACCCGTTTCAAGAACCATGAGATCCTTATCAAGCAAAATAACATCTGCTGTTTCCTTGGCAATATCGACTGCAGTATCAACAGAAATACCCACATCTGCAACCTTCATAGATGGGGCGTCGTTAATACCATCTCCCATATAACCAACACCGTGACCATTTCTCTTTAACTGTAGAATGATACGAGCTTTTTGATCAGGAGATAATTTTGCAAATACCGTTACTTTTTCTACAGCCTCTGCCAACTGCTCATCTGACATCTGTTCGATATCAGCCCCTAGGAGAATTTCCTCAACATCTAGGCCTACTTTTTCACAGATGGCTTGGGTTACTTTTTCATTATCTCCCGTCAAAATCTTGGTCTTAACACCATGTTCGAGTAAAGCCTTGATTGCAGGTGCTGCTGAAGGCTTTGGTGGATCCAAGAAGGCAAGATATCCGGTCAGGATCATATCCTTTTCATCTTGGACTGTATAGCTATAACCTTCTTGGATATCCGTCTTATAACCAATCCCTAAGACACGTAATCCTTGTTTATTTAATTGTCCGACTTCTGCTAAGATTTCTGAACGAATGGCATCCGTCAAAGGAGTGACTTCACCTTGATACTCTACACGAGACGAAATCGTGAGCATTTCTTCTAAGGCTCCCTTGGTCACCATACTAACGGTACCTTCATCATCTTTTACAATAACGCTCATCCGTCTACGTTCAAAGTCAAAAGGTAGTTCGTCGATTTTTTGGAAATTGGTATCTAGATTTTGTAGAATAGGATACTCTTTGGCTTCTTTTTCAGTTCTGCTAATGATGGCACGATCCATCAAATTTTTCAAACCTGTTTGGAAATATGAATTTAGATAAGCTCTTCTTAAGACAGCCATATCCAAATCTCCATGAATATCCAAAGGATATTCCAACACAATTTCGTCCTGAGTTAAAGTCCCTGTTTTATCAGTACATAGAATATCGATAGCACCTAAATCCTGGATGGCATTGAGTTTTTTGATGACGACCTTCTCTTTGGCCATGATGATAGAACCTTTTGCCAAGCTAGCTGTAATAATCATTGGAAGCATTTCTGGTGTAAGTCCGACACCAACGCTCAAGGCAAATACTCCAGCCTCTAGCCAGTCTCCATCGGTCAAACCGTTTGCGAAAAACACGATTGGAACCATGACAAGCATCAAGCGAATCAAGAGCCAAGAAATGCTGTTCATCTCACGTTCAAAAGAAGTGGGTTCATCATAGGTGTTGAGAGTCTGCTCAATGGCTCCCATCATAGTGTCATCACCAACCGCTAGAACCATAGCTGTTGCGCTTCCCGAAATAACGTTTGTCCCCATGAATGCCAAAGATTCTGCTTCTAAAAGACTTTCTACATTTTGATGGGGCGCTTTATTTAAAGCAAGCTTCTCGACCGCATCGCTTTCTCCAGTCAAACCTGACTGTTGAACGAAAAAGTCGCGTGATTCAGATAAGACAACATCTGCAGGAATCATGTCTCCTGCACTTAATTTGACTAGATCTCCCACAACCAACTCATCGATTGGTAACTCTTGTTCAAGACCCTCACGAATGACAGTTGCCGTATTGACAATCATTTTTGAAAGGTTGGTTGTTGCCTTATCACTTCGCAACTCTTGGACAAAACGGATACCTCCTGAAATCAAGACCAAGACAACGATAATGATAGATGTCGTTGGATCCTCTTGACCAGGCTTGGCAAGCCAGACATTTGTAACGAGAGAAATGAAGGCAATCACAAGCAAAATAATTGTGAAAGGATTGATAATGGACTCATAAATCTTTTTAAAGATTGAATCCTCTTGACCCTTGGTAATAGTGTTCTCGCCATATAGGTCACGGTTTTCTTCGACCTGTTCTTGGTCTAAACCTTTTAGACTTGTATGGTAAAAAGCTAGACTTTCTGTGAATGGAGTTTGAATAGCTGCTGCTAATCTTTCTTTTGTAGTTTTCATTGGTTTCTCCTATCTGTATGAATAATCATTTCATACTCAATGAAAATCAAAGAGCAAACTAGGAAACTAGCCGCAGGCTGCTCAAAACACCGTTTTGAGGTTGTGGATAGAACTGACGAAGTCAGTAACATATATACGGCAAGGCGACGTTGACGTGGTTTGAATTTGATTTTCGAAGAGTATCATACACAGGGACCAATCACTTTATAAGGACAGAACGACACAAATCAGCGATTGGCTGTGTATGTGCGGTTCTGGATGGTCGTCAATTTGCATCGTTTGTCTCCTTTCTTTGTTCTAAAACAGCAGAAAGTCCTGCCATAAAATGGCAGGACAAAAAACTTATTATCTGTTTTCGTTCAAACTTTAACTCCATAGGGCGATGTAATGAGCTTAGTCTTGACCTTCGCGACCAGGACTGTTGACCAACGAGTAGTGTCTCCACTGCTTTGCGGTAGTCATCCGTATCCCTATGGTAGCCTCACCTACCGTTTTCGCCTTTCAGTATAAACCTTTAACTAGTAAAAGTCAATGATTTATCTCATTTTTATTAGATAACAATCAATTCTTTTGGAGCAAGGGTCAATAGCTCGCAACCCTTATCTGTAATCAGGATATCATCTTCGATACGAACCCCGTATTTTCCTTCAATATAAATACCTGGTTCATCAGTCAAGACCATACCCGATTTAATAACTTCTTTCGAAGTTTGACTAAAGTAAGGCTCTTCGTGAATATCCAGTCCGATACCATGGCCAATACCGTGTGTAAAGTATTCTCCATAGCCTGCTTCCACAATGATATCACGAGGAATCTTGTCAAAATCACGGAATCCTAAGCCAGCCTTAGCCTGGTCAATCAGGGCCTGGTTAGCCTTCAAAACAGTGTTGTAGATTTCTGCTTGTTCGTCACTGACATGGCCTAGGTAGATGGTCCGTGTCATATCACTCACATAATGCTCGTAAAGGCAACCGAAGTCCATAGTAATGGCTTCGCCTAGTTCTACTGGTTTATGCATTGGGTGAGCATGGGGTTTAGAAGAGTTGATTCCACTCGCTAGGATGGTATCAAAAGACAAGCCTGCCGCTCCCAACTCACGCATGCGGAAGTCGAGGAAATTGGCAATTTCAATCTCAGTCTTCCCTGGCTTAATAAATTCAAGGGCATCGTGGAAAGCTTGATCTGAGATTGAACAAGCCTTGCGAATCGTCGCAATCTCTGTCTCATCCTTAATCATACGAAGAGCTTCAACAAACTGTGTCTGTGGAACTAGTTCCAACCCTTCAAAAGCTCCCTGCATACGGTGGTAATAAGAAACTGAAATTTCATCTTCAAAACCAATACGAGAAAGACCCATATCTTTAGCAATCTTTGCGATAGTAGCCAACTCGTCACGCTCTGCAAAAATCTCAAAACCAGTAACTTCCTGCTTAGCAGCGATGATATAGCGGGCATCCGTCACCAAAATTTGACGGTCACGACTGATAAAGACCGTACCATTTGAACCCCAAAATCCTGTCAAATAGTAGACATTTTTAAGGTTATTGATAATGATTCCATCTAGTTCTTTTTCTTGCATTTTATCGAGAAATGCTTGCACACGTTTATTCATGATGTAACTTTCCTTTCAAATACTGTCCTGTATAGCTAGCTTCATTGGCCGCTACTTCTTCTGGGGTTCCTGTTGCAATGATGGTACCACCACCGACACCGCCTTCTGGACCTAAGTCGATGATATGGTCTGCTGTTTTGATGACATCTAGATTGTGCTCAATCACGAGAACTGTATTACCATCATCGACAAAGCGAGACAAAACGGTAAGCAGACGAGCGATATCCTCGGTATGAAGACCAGTTGTCGGTTCATCTAGAATGTAGAAGGATTTACCGGTCGAGCGTTTATGGAGCTCACTAGCCAGCTTCATACGCTGCGCTTCTCCACCAGAAAGAGTTGTGGCAGGTTGTCCCAAGGTCACATAACCTAGACCTACATCCTTGATGGTCTGGAGTTTACGTTGAATTTTTGGAATGTGTTTGAAAAATTCCACCGCATCGTTGACAGTCATATCCAAGACTTGCGAGATATTCTTTTCCTTGTAGTGAACTTCTAGGGTCTCACTATTATAACGGGTTCCGTGGCAGACTTCACAAGCTACGTATACGTCTGGCAAGAAGTGCATCTCAATCTTGATAATCCCGTCACCTGAGCAGGCCTCACAGCGACCGCCCTTGACATTAAAACTAAAACGACCCTTCTTATAGCCACGAATCTTGGCTTCATTTGTCTGAGCGAAGAGGTCTCGAATGTCATCAAAGACACCTGTATAGGTTGCAGGATTGGACCTTGGTGTTCTTCCAATAGGACTCTGGTCAATATCAATCAGACGATCGATATGCTCAATTCCTGTAATCGCCTTAAACTTTCCAGGCTTGTCTGAATTGCGATTGAGATTTTGAGCAATGGCTTTTTTGAGAATGCTGTTAATAAGTGTCGACTTCCCTGAGCCAGAGACACCTGTCACCGCAATGAATTTCCCTAGCGGGAAGCGAGCGGTGATATTTTGTAGGTTGTTTTCACGCGCACCTGTCACTTCGATAAAGCGACCGTTCCCAACGCGGCGTTCTGACGGCACTGGAATCGCACGTTTTCCTGATAGATACTGTCCTGTAATGGATTTACTGTTGCGAGCCACCTGCTTAGGCGTTCCTGCTGCTACAATCTCTCCACCAAAGACCCCTGCACCAGGACCAACGTCAATCAGATAATCAGCCTCTCGCATGGTGTCTTCATCGTGTTCTACCACGATCAAGGTGTTCCCCAAATCACGCATCTTTTTCAGACTGGCAATCAGACGGTCATTGTCCCTTTGGTGAAGACCGATAGACGGCTCATCTAAGATATAGAGGACTCCTGAGAGATTGGAACCAATCTGGGTTGCCAAGCGAATACGTTGACTCTCCCCACCTGATAAGGTTCCTGCCGAACGAGAAAGGGTCAGATAGTTGAGACCGACATTATTGAGGAAGGTCAAGCGGTCCTTTATTTCCTTAAGAATCGGACGAGCAATGATGGCTTCATTTTTTGATAGGCTCAACTGATCAATAGCCTCCAAATGGTCTGCGATGGAGAGGTCTGAAATTTCTCCGATATTAGGTCCTTCCTCTCCTCCTACACGAACGGATAAGGCCTGATCATTGAGGCGATAACCGTGACAAGTGCCACAAGTTAGCTCATTCATATAAAGACGCATCTGTGTGCGGGTGTAGTCGCTATTGGTTTCATGGTAACGTCGCTTAATATTCCCTATAACACCTTCAAAAGGAATGTCGATATCACGAACTCCGCCGAATTCATTTTCATAGTGGAAATGGAACTCTTTACCATCTGAACCATAGAAAATGAGATTCTTATCCTCCTCTGACAAGGTTTCAAAAGGAGTATCCATGTCCACTCCGAAGGCTGTCATAGCTTGTTCTAGCATATTTGGATAATAGTTAGAAGAGATAGGATTCCAAGGCGCTAAGGCTCCCTCACGAAGGGTCTTGCTAGCATCTGGTACGACTAAGTCCGTATCAACCTCTAGCTTGATCCCTAAACCATCACACTCGCTACAAGAACCAAACGGAGCATTGAAAGAGAAAAGACGAGGTTCTAGTTCTGGAACTGTAAAACCACAGACTGGGCAGGCATAGTGTTCTGAGAAGAGCAACTCTGAATCATCCATAGTATCAATAACTACATAACCTTCAGCGATACGAAGCGCTGCTTCAATCGAATCAAAGAGTCGACTACGGATACCTTCCTTGATGATAATACGGTCTACCACCACATCGATGGTGTGTTGTTTATTCTTTTCAAGTTCAGGAACTTCGGTCACATCATAGACAACCCCATCGACACGGACACGAACATAACCATCCTTTTGAATCTTTTCAATCAGAGTCTTATGTTGCCCTTTTTTCTTACGAATAACAGGAGCCAAAATCTGCAGACGCTGGCGCTCTGGCAATTCCAAAACCTTGTCGACAATCTGTTCAACAGAAGAAGCCTTGATAGCCCCATGTCCATTGATACAGTAAGGTGTTCCTACACGAGCATAGAGGAGACGGAGATAGTCGTTGATTTCCGTCGTAGTACCGACAGTCGAGCGAGGGTTTTTACTAGTCGTTTTCTGGTCAATAGAAATGGCAGGGCTGAGACCATCGATAGAGTCCACATCTGGTTTTTCCATATTGCCCAAAAACTGACGAGCATAGGCTGATAAACTCTCTACGTAGCGGCGTTGCCCCTCTGCATACAGGGTATCAAAGGCAAGACTCGACTTGCCCGAACCCGACAGCCCCGTCACCACAACTAGCTTGTCACGTGGAATTTCCACGTCAATATTTTTTAAATTATGGGCGCGTGCCCCATGGATGACAATCTTATCTTGCATGTTACTTCTTTCTAGTCCATTGTTGCTTTCCATTATACCAAAAAAAGTGAAATTCTATTACCAAAAAAGCCGATTTTGTAGTATAATAGTACGGTGCTAAAAATCACTGAAACACGGATTAGATTAGGAAAGGATAGGAGATATGAAACAAGTCTTTCTCTCAACAACAACTGAATTTAAAGAGATCGATACGCTCCAACCGGGCACTTGGATCAATCTCGTCAATCCTACTCAAAGCGAATCGATGGAAATCGCCTCTGCCTTTGATATTGATATCGCTGACCTCCGTGCACCACTCGATGCAGAAGAAATGTCTCGTATCACGATTGAAGATGAATACACTCTGATCATCGTGGACGTTCCCATTACTGAAGAGAGAAATAACCAGACCTACTATGTGACTATTCCCTTGGGGATTATCATCACAGAAGAGGCTATTATTACTACTTGCTTGGAACCTCTCCCACTTCTAGATGTCTTTATCAATCGGAGACTTCGAAATTTCTATACCTTTATGCGTTCGCGCTTTATCTTCCAAATCCTCTACCGCAATGCGGAGATTTACCTAACTGCCCTACGTTCAATCGAACGTAAGAGTGAGCAAATCGAAACTCAACTTCACAAGTCTACTCGAAATGAAGAGTTGATTGAACTCATGGAGTTGGAAAAGACCATCGTCTACTTCAAGGCCTCTCTTAAGACAAACGAGCGCGTGATTAAAAAATTGACCAGCGCAACTAGCAATATTAAGAAATACCTTGAAGACGAAGACTTACTTGAAGATACCTTGATTGAAACGCAACAGGCCATCGAGATGGCGGATATCTATGGAAACGTCCTTCACTCTATGACAGAGACCTTTGCCTCTATCATTTCAAACAACCAGAACAATATCATGAAAACCTTGGCCCTCGTGACCATCGTTATGTCTATCCCGACTATGATTTTCTCAGCTTACGGAATGAACTTTAAGGACAATGAAATCCCTTTAAACGGAGAACCGCATGCTTTTTGGCTCATCGTCTTTATCGCCTTTGCTATGAGTGTTTCTCTCACTCTTTACCTCATCCATAAAAAATGGTTCTAAACAGGAGTTATTATGTCACAGATTGATTTAAAAGAATTAACCAAGAAAAACCAAGAATTTATCCACATTGCAACCCAACAATTTCTCAAGGACGGAAAAACCGACGCTGAAATCAAGGCTATCCTTGAAGAAGTCATTCCTCATATCCTTGAAGAACAACCAAAGGGAGTGACAGCTCGTTCTATCTACGGAGCACCAACTCACTGGGCTCACAGCTTCAGCGAAAAAGAGCAATATGAAAAAGAACATCCAAATGAAAATGACGAACCAAAATTGATGATGTTGGATTCAGCCCTTTTCATTACAGGACTGTTTGCAGTAGTTAGTGCCTTGATGAGCTTCTTCTCAAACCAACCAGTGGCTTATGGTTTGGTAACACTTATCAGTGTAGGAGCCTTCGGCGGAGTTGCCTTCTACCTTCTCTATCACTTCATCTACCGCTACTACGGACCAGATACAGACCGTAGCCAACGCCCTCCATTCTGGAAATCACTTTTGGTTATGCTAGTAACCATGTTTGCTTGGGTTCTCATCCTCTTCTTGAGTAACTTCCTTCCACAAGCCATCAACATTAGCTTACCACCTCTTGTTTTGTTGGTCATTGGAGGAGCTCTCCTTGCCCTACGTTTCTACCTCAAAAAACGTTTCAACATCAAGAGCGCAAGTGCTGGACCTGCTAGATATTAAGATAAACAAAAAAAGTAGTGTGTTTTGTAGACACACTACTTTTATTCTGTCTCCAAATCATTTTTCGATTCTCAAAAGAAGTAGACACATTTTCTAATAACATTCTAATGTAAAGTCTTCCCTTGGAATCCCGAGGTTTTATCCTTGATTCCAAGTTGTTTTTCTGTTATACTAATAAAGTAATAAGGAGAAATATATATGACAAAACAGAGAATTAATCAAATTGTCGGTTCAATTGGTGCCTTTATCGGAATTATTGTATTTATAGCCTACATCCCCCAAATTTTTGCCAATTTACAAGGAAATAAAGCTCAACCATTCCAACCTTTATCAGCAGCTGTTTCTTGCTTAATCTGGGTCATTTACGGATGGACAAAAGAGCCTAAGAAAGATTGGATTCTAATCATTCCAAACTCAGCCGGGGTTGTCCTTGGCGGACTGACCTTCCTTACTGCTCTATAAGAAATTAACTACTATAAAAGCAACCACACGATTGGTTGCTTTTTTACTACTTTCTTGATCTAAAAGTCTTCTTCTGACTCTAATTCTTGTTGTTTCCCCTCATCTTTTGTGATACAATAGCATCAATTTATTTCTAGGAGGATGAGATATGGTTTCTACTATTGGTATTGTTAGTTTGTCTAGTGGCATTATCGGAGAAGACTTTGTCAAACACGAAGTGGACTTGGGAGTCCAACGTCTCAAGGGCCTCGGACTCAATCCTATCTTTTTACCTCATTCACTAAAAGGCTTAGACTTTATCAAAGAACATCCCGAAGCTCGTGCGGAGGATTTAATTCAGGCCTTTTCTGATGATAGCATCGACATGATCCTATGCGCCATCGGTGGAAACGATACCTATCGTTTATTGCCCCATCTTTTTGAAAATGACCAACTACAAAAGGTTATCAAGCAAAAGATTTTTCTTGGCTTCTCGGATACGACCATGAACCATCTCATGTTGCATAAACTAGGAATCAAGACTTTTTATGGGCAATCCTTTTTAGCAGACATTTGTGAATTAGACAAGGAAATGCTGGACTATAGCCTTCACTACTTTAAAGAATTGATTGAGACTGGAAAAATCTCAGAAATTCGCCCTAGTAACGTTTGGTACGAGGAACGGACTGATTTTAGTCCCAAAGCCTTGGGAACACCTCGTGTCAGTCATGCAAATACAGGTTTTGACTTGTTACAAGGCAATGCCCAATTCGAAGGGGAAATCCTCGGTGGTTGCCTCGAATCTCTCTATGATATTTTTGACAACTCTCTACACGCAGATAGCACAGACCTCTGCCAAAGATACAAACTTTTCACTGATTTATCCGACTGGGAAGGAAAGATCCTACTGCTAGAAACAAGCGAAGAAAAACCTGAACCTGATGATTTCAAAAAAATGTTGCAGGCTTTAAAAGAAACTGGGATATTTGAAGTCATCAGTGGACTCTTGGTCGGAAAACCTATGGATGAAACCTTCTATGACGACTATAAGAAGACTTTAATGGACACCATTGATAGCACTATCCCGATTGTCTATAATCTAAACGTTGGCCATGCCACACCAAGAGCAATTGTTCCCTTTGGAGTCCACGCGTATGTAGATGCAACGGAGCAAGTCATTTGCTTTGACTATAACAAAGAAAGCTGAGATGAATTTCTCAGCTTTTTCTATATTCTCAAATACTTTCGCTATCTGTACTCACTACTTACCGCTTTTCCATTCACAATCATTCTCGTGGTCATCAACCAGACCTGCAGCTTGTAAAAATGACAAGACGGCGACTGGGCCTGTGAACTTAAAGCTTCGTTTTTTGAGATCTTTGGATAATTTTTCAGATAGAGCTGTTTTGGCAGGCGCCTGGCTGTAGTCAGGCACATCATTGACGATGGTTTGTCCATCCACAAAAGACCAAAGATAAGCATCAAAAGTTCCGAATTCTGCCTGAACTTGTAGAAAGGCCTGGGCGTTGGCACGTGTCGCAAAAATCTTAGCTCGATTTCGGATGATCGCTACATTGTCCATTAAAGCTTCCAATTCAGAGTCAGTCATCTCTGCGACTGCTTGAATTTGATATCCGTGAAACGCTTCTCGGAAGGCTTGACGTTTATTGAGCACCGTTTCCCAAGATAGTCCAGCCTGATAGGTCTCCATGCAGAGCAACTCAAAAAGAGCCTGGTCATCATGAAGGGGCTGGCCCCATTCCTCATCGTGGTAGGCTACATAGAGAGGGTTGTTCATTTTAACCCAGCCACAGCGTTTTGGCATCTTATTCTCCTATCTTTGAAACGTAGTCAGGCAAGGGAACAGTAGACTTATCCAATAGATTAATCCAACGATTAATATCTGGTGGTAGAGGGTTAAATTTTTCATCTGTTTGATATCTTGCTTGATCATCTGTTTCTATACCAGTTAATGTTTCAATCTGTTCTCGAAGCTGGTCTACAGACATCCAATCAGTCCAACCTTCAAATAAGCTTTCTGGAGCCATTGTTATCCCATACCATTCTTCAAACCATTCAATATAGTCTGTACCTAACAGGTAGAGTTTCTCGAAAGAACAAGATTCATCATTCACTTTTATACTTTCCACTATATTGTCATGATCTACTATGGCAATACTTGCACCACAAAATTCACAAGGAAGTGAGCCAACTTGACCATAGCGAGAGCCACTATGCAAGAATAATCCTGTTTGGCTCTGTTGACAATTTTTACAAAACAATGGAAAAACGGTACAGTGTAGCCATAGTTTATCAATCTTCCCATTTTTAAACTTTATCTTGACATGGTTGCTACTGTTCTTTGCTTCAACTAGAGTGATTCGAGCAATCCCCATTATTTCACCAACATCTTAAGGGCAGACTTGATGTAGTTTTCAGCTGTATCAGAAGTTCCTTCAAAGAATTTCTTGATTTTCTTGAGCTCTGTTGCCTTGTAGCCCAAGGCCAGCATGGCTTCCATAGCTTCTTCCAGTTCTTGGTTGTCACTGCTAGATGGAGCTGCAGCCTTAGCAGGGAGGTCGTCCCCTGCCACAACCACCTTACCTTCTAGATCCAATACCATCTGTTGGGCTGTTTTCTTACCTATTTTAGGGAACTTGGTCAAGTAGGTGATGTTCTTAGTCTCAATAGCTTGAACGAGGCCTGCATTGTCATCAGCCGCGATAATAGCAAGAGCAGAAACAGGGCCAATGCCCGACACCGAAATCAAGCTGAGAAAGAGCTTTTTTTCGTTTTCTGAACGAAAACCGTAAAGTAGATGAGCATCTTCACGTACAACTTGATGCACATAGATTTGTGCTTCTTGGTTGACTTGTCCTGAGTAGGCATAAGGGTTAGCTACATGCAGAATGTAGCCGATACCGTTAGCTTCTAGAACGATGTATTTAGCAGTAATTTTGGTAATAATACCCTTTAGATATTCGTACATAATTTTCCCTTCAATTTATACTCAATGAAAATCAAATCTAAACTAGGAAGCTAACCGTAGGCATAACTTGAGTTAGGCAAGGTAAGGCTGATGCAGTTTAGAGAGATTTTCGAAGAGTATTAGTATTTTCCTAGCTCTCGGAGGCTGGTATGATTTTCCTGAATGCGACGGAACATCTTTTCCATGTCCGACTTGGTAAAGTGTACCAAAACAGGACGTCCGTGTGGACAGTTATAGGGGTTGTCACATTGAGAGAGCTGATAGAGGAGTTGTCTAGCCGAGTGGTCATCAATACGATGGTTAGCCTTGATGGACCGCTTGCAGGACATCATAATGGCTAGCTCTGCTCGGTATTTCTTGATTGAAACTTCCTTGGTCAAGAGGAGCATGTCGCACATCTCATAGATTCCAGACTCGATTTCCTCCTCTGCCATCCAAATGGGATGTTCGCGCAAGATAAATTGATTCTCCCCGTACTCTGCTAGAAAGACGCCTACTTCCTCTAAAAGAGGCTTTCTTTCCTTGAGACGAAGAGCATCATCCGCAGGAAATTCAAAGATAAAGGGCACTAGGAGTTGCTGCTGGCTCTGGTCAACATTGCCAATGCTCTCACGGTACTCCTCGTACTTAACCCGCTCCTGAGCCGCATGCTGGTCTATGATGTAAAGTCCATCTCGACCTTGGGCAAAGAGGTAGGTCCCGTGCATTTGTCCGAAAAACTCCAACTCTGGGAAGCTTGAAGATTCTTCTCGCTCCAGCTTATCATAAGCCTTATCCAAACTAGCTAGATCTAACTCTGGATGGTCCAGTTGGTCATAGCTAGCAGGCTTTCTCTCTGCAAAATGCAGTTTAGCTGGCTTGGTCATCTGGTCCAAGGTTTCCTTAGCAAACAGATTCAAATCCTGTTTCTCTTCAGTCAGGTTCACCTGATGGTCTGCCACCTCAGCTTGTGTCGGTCTTGTCGGTTCATTTTTTTCATAATAGAGCGTATTTTCTCTCAGTGGCAAAGTCGTTTGCTCCACCTTTTCACGATTTCTAACCGCAGATTTGGCTAGATTTTCCAAGGCATCTGGAATCAAGGTCTGTTCCTTGAGACTCTTTGCAATAGCTTCTGAAACCAGCGCCATTAGTTCTCTTTCCTTGGAAATCCGCACCTCTTGCTTGGTCGGGTGCACATTGACATCTGCTAGATAAGGATCGATATGGATGTGAATGACAGCCAGCGGAAAACGCCCCACCATGAGCTTGCTACCGTATCCATCTAAAATGGCACGATTGAGCAGGAAGTTTTTGATATAACGGCCATTGATAAAAAGGCTGATATAGTTTCGATTAGCCCGTGTTAATTCCGGCAATGAGACAAAACCAGAAATTTCAAAATCCAGGTCAGCATTCTCAATCTCAACCATTTTTTTAGCACTGGCTAAACCATAAATCCCAGCAATGGCTTGACGCAGTTGACCCGTACCAGCTGTTCGTGTCATTTCCTTGCCATCACTAATCAAACTAAAGGAAATCTCAGGATGGGCTAGCCCCAGACGGTTGACAATATCAATGATATGAGACAACTCTGCCTGCTGGCTCTTCATATACTTGAGACGAGCTGGTGTATTGAAAAAGAGGTCTTCCACACAAACCTTAGTCCCCACAGGACTGGTCGCAGGAATGATTTCCTCAACTTCTCCCCCACGAGCCACTAGCTTGGTCCCGTGACTGGCACCGTCCACCGCTGTCAACAAAGTCAAAACACTAACAGATGCGATAGAGGGCAGGGCTTCACCACGAAAGCCGAGGGTCCGAATCCGAAAAAGATCCGCTTGATTTTTAATCTTACTGGTCGCATGACGGCGAAGGGCCAACTCTACCTCGTCGTGAGCAATTCCATGTCCATTATCTGTGATTTGGATTTTCTTAAGCCCAGCTTCTTCAATCTCAACGATAATCTGGCTAGAGCCAGCATCGATGGCATTTTCAACTAGCTCCTTAACCACACTAGCAGGGCGTTCGATAACTTCTCCTGCTGCAATCTGGTTGGCCAAGATTTCTGGCAATTCAATAATATGAGACATCTTTCAGCCCCTTTCTTAACTATTTTTATCTATTTCTCTGAAAATAAGCTAGTGCTATTATACCATATTTCACTCGTTTCCAAAAAAGTCCAAGCAGCAACTTTCTTCCCGATTTTACTAGGTTATTTGCCAAGTTTGTGGTACAATAGGTAGAAACAATATTTTAAAAAGGAGAAAAGACACATGCACATTTTTGATGAGCTAAAAGAGCGTGGTTTGATTTTTCAAACGACTGATGAAGAAGCTTTGCGTAAAGCCCTAGAAGAAGGTCAAATTTCTTATTATACTGGCTACGATCCAACTGCTGACAGCCTTCACCTAGGTCACCTTGTCGCAATCTTGACAAGTCGTCGTTTGCAGTTAGCAGGTCACAAACCTTATGCGCTCGTTGGCGGTGCTACAGGTCTCATCGGAGATCCGTCCTTCAAAGATGCTGAGCGTAGTCTCCAAACAAAAGACACAGTAGATGGCTGGGTCAAGTCTATCCAAGGACAACTTTCTCGCTTTCTTGACTTTGAAAATGGGGAAAACAAAGCTGTCATGATCAACAACTACGACTGGTTTGGCAGCATCAGCTTCATTGACTTCCTCCGTGATATCGGAAAATACTTCACTGTCAACTACATGATGAGCAAGGAGTCTGTGAAGAAACGGATCGAAACAGGGATTTCTTACACTGAATTTGCCTACCAAATCATGCAAGGGTACGACTTCTTTGTCCTCAACCAAGAACACAATGTAACCCTTCAAATCGGTGGTTCTGACCAATGGGGAAACATGACAGCTGGTACCGAGTTGCTTCGTCGTAAGGCTGACAAGACTGGTCACGTAATTACTGTTCCACTGATTACAGATGCCACGGGTAAGAAATTTGGTAAATCAGAAGGAAACGCAGTTTGGCTCAACCCTGAAAAGACTTCTCCATACGAAATGTACCAATTCTGGATGAACGTTATGGACGCTGACGCTGTTCGTTTCTTGAAAATCTTTACTTTCTTGTCATTAGACGAGATTGAAGACATCCGTAAACAATTCGAAGCAGCACCACACGAACGCTTGGCTCAAAAAGTCCTCGCTCGTGAAGTTGTGACTCTTGTTCACGGAGAAGAAGCCTACAAAGAAGCCCTTAACATCACTGAACAACTCTTTGCAGGAAATATCAAAAACCTTTCTGTCAAAGAACTCAAACAAGGACTTCGTGGCGTGCCAAACTACCAAGTACAAGCAGACGAAAATCACAACATCGTTGAACTTCTTGTATCTTCTGGCGTGGTTAACTCAAAACGCCAAGCCCGTGAAGACGTTCAAAACGGTGCTATCTACGTCAACGGCGACCGTATCCAAGACCTTGACTATGTCTTGAGTGACGCAGATAAGTTAGAGAACGAACTCACTGTTATCCGCCGTGGTAAGAAAAAATACTTCGTCCTTACATATTAAAAAACAGACTGGATGCATTTGCTATCCAGTCCTTTTTTTGCTAGACTAAAACTATGAATACAAACCTCAAACCCAAACTCCAGCGCTTTGCTTCTGCGACTGCCTTTGCCTGCCCCATCTGCCAAGAAAATCTGACCTTGGTAGAGGGCAGTCTCAAGTGTGATAATCGTCATTCTTTTGACCTGGCAAAATTTGGCTATGTCAATCTGGCTCCTCAAATCAAGCAATCGACCAACTACGACAAGGAAAACTTTCAAAATCGCCAGCAAATCCTAGAAGCTGGCTTTTATCAGGCTATTTTAGAAGGTATCTCGGACTTACTAGCAACCAAACCATCCGCAAAAACAGTCTTGGATATCGGTTGTGGTGAAGGTTTCTACTCTCGCAAACTCCAAGAAGTGCACCCTGAAAAAACCTTTTACGCCTTTGATATCTCGAAAGACTCAGTTCAGATCGCTGCCAAAAGCGAACCCAACTGGGCAGTCAACTGGTTCGTTGGCGACCTGGCTCGCCTTCCTATAAAAGACGCTAGTATGGATATCCTGCTTGATATCTTCTCACCTGCCAACTACGGTGAATTTCGCCGTGTCTTATCCAAGGACGGCATCTTAATCAAGGTTATTCCTACTGAAAACCATCTCAAGGAAATCCGCCAAATGGTACAGGAACAACTGACAAAGAAAGATTATTCTAACCAAGATATCAAAGAACATTTTCAAGAACATTTCAGCATCCAATCTAGTCAAATCGCTTCCCTGACCAAGCCCATTACAGCAGAACAACGCCAAGCCTTACTCAGCATGACTCCCCTCCTCTTTCACGTAGATCAAAGCAAGATTGACTGGAGTCAATTAACGAAGATTACCATCGAAGCAGAGATTCTGGTTGGGAAAGCACTATAAACTAGTCTAAATACAAAAAAACGCATCTATTTAAGATGCGTTTTTGTTTTATAATCTGTTACAAAGAATCTTAGTTCAAGTGCCAGATATCTTCATTATACTGAGCGATTGTACGGTCAGATGAGAAGAATCCTGCTTTCGCAATGTTGACGATGACTTTATCCAACCATGCATCACGGTCTTCGTAGTCAGAAAGCATTTGCTCTTTAACTTTGATGTAGTCTTCCAAGTCAAGAAGAGTCATGAACCAGTCTTTGTTGATCAATTCGTTGTAAAGACGTTCCAAGCGCTCTTTCTTACCGACTGCAAGAACAGCATCGCTTACGATGAAGTCAACCAATGGTTTGATCGCTTTACGAGCGTAAAATTCGCTTGATTTGTAGGCTGATTTCGCATAAAGGTCGATAACAGTTTCTGAATCTTCACCGAAGATGTAGATGTTTTCATCTCCAACCAATTCAGCGATTTCAACGTTAGCTCCGTCCATAGTACCAAGAGTCAAAGCTCCGTTCAACATGAATTTCATGTTACCAGTACCTGAAGCCTCTTTAGAAGCAAGTGAGATTTGTTCTGAGATGTCACATGCTGGGATCAAGAAGCTTGCTGCAGTCACGTTGTAGTTTTCAACCATGACAACTTGCAAGTGTGGAGCTACTACTGGGTCGTTTGCAATTACTTCTGACAAGCAAAGGATCAAGTGGATGATATCTTGAGCGATTGTGTAGGCAGGAGCTGCTTTACCACCAAAGAATACTGTGATTGGACGAGCAGGGATGTTACCAGCCTTGATGTCCAAATATTTGTGGATGACATACAAAGCGTTCATTTGTTGACGTTTGTACTCGTGAAGACGTTTGATTTGGATATCAAAGATAGAGTTTGTATTGATTTCCACACCTTGGTGCTCTTTCAAGTGACGAGCCAATTTACGTTTGTTGTGAGCTTTGATGCTTTCCAATTTTTCTTTGACAGCAGCCTTGTCTTCGTATGAAAGAAGGTCTTCCAATTTAGAAGCTTCGTGGTGCCATTCGCGTCCAAGAATCTCATCCAAGTAGTGAGACAAGCTTGGGTTAGCATGCATGAGCCAACGACGGAAAGTAATACCGTTTGTTTTGTTGTTGAATTTTTCTGGGTAAAGATCGTAGAAAGCTTTCAACTCAGAGTTCTTCAAGATTTCAGTGTGAAGAGCGGCAACCCCGTTTACGCTGTATCCATAGTGGATATCCATGTGAGCCATGTGTACACGATCGTTTTCATCAATGATTTGAACAGCTGGATCTTTGTATTCAGCACGAACACGACGGTCCAATTCTTTGATGATTGGTACCAAGTGAGGAACCACTTCTTCCAAGAATTCAAGAGGCCATTTTTCAAGGGCTTCAGCAAGGATTGTGTGGTTTGTGTAAGCAGTCATGCTACGAACGATAGAGATTGCTTCATCAAGTTCGATACCACGTTCAGTCAAAAGATGGATCAATTCAGGAATCACCATTGATGGGTGAGTATCGTTGATTTGTACAACTGCGTAGTCAGCAAGGTCATGCAAGTTGCTTCCTTTTTCGATTGCTTCATCGATGATCAATTGAGCACCGTTTGAAACCATGAAGTATTGTTGGAAGATACGGAGCAATTCACCTTGTTTGTCGCTATCGTCTGGGTAAAGGAAAAGAGTCAAGTTGCGAGCGATGTCTGTCTTATCAAAGTTAATGCCATCTTCAATGATAGATGAATCAACTGAATCCAAGTCAAACAAACGCAAGCGGTTTTTAGTAGCTGTTTTGTAACCAGGTACATCGATATCGTAAAGAGTAGATGTCAATGTGAAGTGTGCAAATGGTACTTGGTAGCTACGACTTGAGCGAACCAACCAGTTTTGGTCAGTCAACCAAGCGTTAGGAATTGTTTCTTGTTGATTGTTTTTAAGAACTTGTTGGAAAAGACCAAAGTGGTAGTTCAAACCAACACCGTCACCGTTCAAACCAAGTGTAGCGATTGAGTCGATAAAGCAGGCTGCCAAACGTCCCAAACCACCATTACCAAGTGATGGCTCCAATTCTACTTCTTCGATTTCGATCAACTCTTTACCTGCGTCAGCAAGTTCTTTTTTAACTTCGTCATAAAGACCAAGGTTAATCAAGTTGTTAGACAAGAGTTTACCAATCAAGAACTCAGCTGAGATATAGTAAACTTTTTTCTTACCAGTGTTGACTGGTTTTTGGCTGCTTGCAAGTTTGCTGTAGTTAAGAAGAGCAAGGTAAAGCTCTTCGTTGCTACATTCTGCGATAGATTTATTGTAACGATTTTGTACAAATTCTTTTAATGGTAACATTTTTTGTGTCTCCTGATAATGTCTTATTTCTTTAATTCTACCAAATTTTCATTGATTCGGCGATAAATTGTAGTCAAGTCAAGCAAAGTTTCTTCGACAGCAGGAGTCAATTGATCCTCTGTCATACGCCATGACCAGTTTCCACCAAGAGTAGATGGGAAGTTCATACGAGCTGAACCATCCAACTCTAGCAAATCTTGCATAGTAGCGATAGTCATAAAGCTTACTGATGAGAAGGCTGTACGAAGCATAGCATGTACTACTGTTTCATATTCCTTGCGGTTTGTGTAACGTGCCATGTACTCACGAGTTGGATCGTCGATTTCATTGCGATACCAACCAAGAACAGTGTTGTTATCGTGTGTTCCTGTGTACATAACTGAGTTGGCTGGTGCCAAGTGTGGACTGTCGATACTTTCGTGCTCTGGGTTGAAGGCAAATTGAAGGACTTTCATTCCTGGGAAGCCAGTGCGTTCACGTAGTTCAATAACTTCGTCAGTCATGAATCCAAGGTCTTCTGCGATGATGTTCAAGTCACCAAGTTCCTCTTTCACCGCTGCAAAGAGTTTGTAGTCAGGTCCTTTCACCCATTTACCAGGTGCTGCTGTTTCAGAACCAGCAGGAATTTCCCAGTAAGACTCAAATCCACGGAAGTGGTCGATACGAACGATATCGTAGATTTTGAAGCTTTCACGCAAGCGTTCAATCCACCATTTGTAACCATCTTTGTCCATAGCTTCCCAGTCATAGATTGGGTTACCCCAGAGCTGACCAGTAGCAGAGAATTCATCTGGTGGGCATCCTGCGATGCAAGTCGCCTTACCGTTGACATCTGTCTTGAAGAGATGTGGATTTGCCCACATATCGCTTGAATCTTCCGCTACATAGATAGGCATATCTCCGACAATCTCGATGTGATTTTCGTTAGCGTATGCTTTCAATTTCAACCATTGTTGGAAGAAAAGGTATTGGGTTACGCGGTGGTAAACAAGCTTGTCAGCTAATTTCTCACGGTATCTTTCAAGAGTTGAAGCTTTACGAGCACGAGCATCTGCATCTGGCCATTCTGTCCAAGCAAGATTATCAAAATGCTCCTTGATAGCCATATACTCTGCAAATAGTTCAAGCCATGATTGATTTTTTTGAGCAAATTTTTCGAAGTCTTTGACAGCTCCGACTTCAAGGAAACGTTTGACAGCTTTCTCTAGAAGTGGACGACGTGCATAGTAGATTTTAGCGTAGTCAACTTCAATTGGGTTGCTACCAAAGTCCACACCTTCAAGATCACTTGCTTCCAACAAACCTTGCTCCACCAAAATATCAAGGTCGATAAAATGAGTGTTTCCAGCAAAGGCTGAGAATGATTGGTATGGAGAATCTCCATAGCTAGTTGTTCCCAAAGGAAGGATTTGCCAGTAACGTTGCTTTGTACGAACCAAGAAGTCAACGAAATCATAGGCGCTTTGACCAAATGATCCGATTCCGTATGCTCCTGGAAGTGATGAGATGTGCATTAACACACCGCTTTGACGTTTTTTCATATTAGCACCTCAAGTGTTTATATTGTTAATTATTTCAATTTTTGCGCAAACGTTTGCGCTAAGTCAAGTATACCCCATTTCTAAAATAAATGCAAGCGTTTGTAAAAAAAACTTTTTCTCTACTTTTTATTTCCGAAATCGGAAATTCCCTATATTTTAATTTTCCCCCTCCATTTGTTTCGTCTTCTATTTATGCAATCGTTTCCCTTCAATTATTTTTGAATTGAAATTTACACGATTTTCTATTTCTCTTCTATTATACAAACAATTTTAGGAATTAGCCAGTCACAAGCTTTTTTAATTTTTTTCAAAAAAAAAGCTTGCAACCGTTTTCTGTTTGTGCTATACTAAGGTCATAAGGGAAAACGTTTGCGTTTCCTCGAAATTAAAATTTGTTATTCTTTAGGAGGAATACACTATGTCAACTAAATTCATGAAGAGCGCTGCTGTACTTGGTACTGCTACTCTTGCTAGCTTGCTTTTGGTAGCTTGCGGAAGCAAAACTGCTGATAAAGCAGCTGATTCTTCTGCATCAGGAAGCCAAGAAATCACTTTCTACGTTGAAGACCAATATAAAGCTTACGCTGAGAAAGTTGCTGCTGCTTATGAAAAAGAATCAGGAACAAAAGTTAACATCAAATCTGGTGACCAACTTGGTGGACTTGATAAACTTTCACTTGACAACCAATCAGGTCAAGCCGCTGACGTTATGATGGCTCCATACGACCGTGTAGGTAGCCTTGGTACTGACGGACAACTTTCAGAAGTAACTTTGAGCGACGGTGCTAAAACTGATGACACTACTAAATCTCTTGTAACTGTTGGTGGTAAAGTTTACGGTGCTCCAGCTGTTATCGAGTCACTTGTTCTATACTACAACAAAGACTTGATTAAAGAAGCTCCAAAAACATTTGCTGACTTAGAAAACCTTGCTAAAGATAGCAAATACGCTTTCGCTGGTGAAGAAGGTAAAACTACTGCTTTCCTAGCTGACTGGACTAACTTCTACTACGCATACGGACTTCTTGCTGGTAACGGAGCTTACGTATTTGGTGACAATGGTAAAAATCCTAAAGATATCGGTCTTGCTAACGATGGTGCTATCGCAGGTATCGAATACGCTAAAACTTGGTACGAAAAATGGCCTAAAGGTATGCAAGATACTGAAGGTGCTGGAAACTTGATCCAAACTCAATTCCAAGAAGGTAAAACAGCTGCTATCATCGATGGTCCTTGGAAAGCTCAAGCATTCAAAGATGCTAAAGTAAACTACGGTGTTGCAACTATCCCAACTCTTCCAAACGGTAAAAACTACGCAGCCTTTGGTGGTGGTAAAGCTTGGATCATCCCATCAAGCACTAAGAACCTTGAAGGCGCTCAAAAATTTGTAGACTTCCTTGTTTCAACTGAACAACAAAAAGCATTCTACGATGCTACTAACGAAATCCCAGCTAACACTGAAGCTCGTGCTTACGCTGAAGGTAAAAAAGATGAGTTGACTACAGCTGTTATCGAGCAGTTCAAGAACGCTCAACCAATGCCAAACATCTCTCAAATGTCAACAGTTTGGGACCCAGCTAAAACAATGCTCTTTGACGCTGTAAGCGGTAAGAAAGATGCTAAAACAGCTGCTAATGATGCTGTAACATTGATCAAAGAAACAATCCAACAAAAATTTGGTAACTAATTGATTGATTCAAGGGAGATAATTTAAACATCTCCCTTGATTTTTAGATATATTGATAATGTTTTCAGCAATTTTGCTGATTAGCATCGAGCTCAATGCTCGTATCTTATGAAAGGAGCACTCATGGAACAACAACCAAAAAAAGCAGCCTTGCTTTCATTGATTCCTGGGTTGGGACAAATCTACAACAAACAAAAAGCTAAAGGTTTTATCTTCCTTGCTGTAACAGTGGCTTTTGTCCTCTATTTTATAGTACTTGCAGCACCTGAATTGAGCAACTTAATCACGCTTGGTGAAAAACCTGGCCGTGACAACTCTCTCTTCATGTTGATTCGTGGTGCATTCCACTCTATTTTTGTAATTGTTTATCTAGCCTTTTATATTCTCAATATTAAAGACGCTCACACTATTGCAAAACGTATCAATAATGGCATCCCTGTCCCATTGACACTTAAGGATATGATTAAAGGTATCTATGAAAATGGATTCCCTTACTTGCTTATCATTCCATCTTACGTTGCCATGACATTTGCCATCATCTTCCCGGTTATTGTAACCTTGATGATTGCCTTTACTAACTACGATTTCCAACACTTACCACCAAATAAATTATTGGATTGGGTTGGATTGACTAACTTCACAAATATCTGGAGCTTGAGTACCTTCCGTTCAGCCTTCGGTTCTGTTCTTTCTTGGACTATTATCTGGGCTTTATCTGCATCTACTTTGCAAATCGTACTCGGTATCTTTACAGCTATTATTGCTAACCAACCATTCATCAAGGGTAAACGTATCTTTGGTGTTATCTTCCTTCTACCTTGGGCGGTTCCAGCCTTCATCACTATCTTGACATTCTCAAACATGTTCAACGATAGTGTTGGTGCTATCAATACCCAAGTTATCCCTCTCTTTGCTAAGGTTCTTCCTTTCTTAGATGGCGTTCTTATCCCTTGGAAGACAAATCCAACTTGGACTAAAATTGCCTTGATTATGATGCAAGGATGGCTTGGTTTCCCTTATATCTACGTCTTGACTCTCGGTATCCTACAGTCTATTCCAAATGACTTGTATGAAGCAGCTTATATCGACGGTGCTAATGCTTGGCAAAAATTCCGTAACATCACTTTCCCAATGATTTTGGCTGTTGCGGCGCCTACATTGATCAGTCAATACACCTTCAACTTCAACAACTTCTCTATCATGTACCTCTTCAATGGTGGTGGTCCTGGTAGTGTCGGTGGTGGAGCTGGTTCAACCGATATCTTGATCTCATGGATCTACCGTTTGACAACTGGTACAGCTCCTCAATACTCTATGGCAGCTGCCGTTACCTTGATTATTTCAATCATCGTCATCTCTATTTCTATGATTGCATTCAAGAAACTACACGCATTTGATATGGAGGACGTCTAAGATGAATAACTCAGTCAAAATCAAACGTAGACTGTCTCAAACCCTTACTTATCTTTACTTAATTGGACTTTCAATCGTTATTATCTATCCTCTTTTAATCACGATTATGTCAGCCTTTAAGGCCGGTAACGTTGTGGCCTTCAAACTCGACAGCAATGTCAATTTCAGTCTTGATAACTTCAAAGGGCTCTTTACAGAAACCTTGTACGGCACATGGTACCTCAACACTTTGATTATCGCTTTGATCACTATGGTTGTTCAGACAAGTATTATCGTACTTGCTGGTTATGCCTATAGCCGTTACAACTTCTTGGCTCGTAAACAAAGTTTGGTCTTCTTCTTGATTATCCAAATGGTGCCAACAATGGCCGCTTTGACTGCCTTCTTCGTTATGGCCCTCATGTTGAACGCCCTTAACCAAAGCTGGTTCCTCATCTTCCTCTACGTTGGTGGAGGTATCCCGATGAATGCTTGGTTGATGAAAGGTTACTTTGACACCGTGCCAATGTCTCTTGATGAGTCTGCAAAACTTGATGGTGCAGGACATTTCCGCCGCTTCTGGCAAATCGTTCTCCCTCTTGTTCGCCCAATGGTTGCTGTACAAGCACTCTGGGCCTTCATGGGACCTTTCGGAGACTATATCCTCTCTAGTTTCTTGCTTCGTGAAAAAGAATACTATACAGTTGCCGTTGGTCTACAAACCTTCGTCAGCAATGCGAAGAACTTGAAGATCGCCTACTTCTCAGCAGGTGCTATCCTCATTGCTCTTCCAATCTGTACACTTTTCTTCTTCTTGCAAAAGAACTTCGTTTCAGGACTTACAAGCGGTGGCGACAAGGGGTAATATACCCCCGCCACCCTTTTTCATTTTTGAACTTGTACATCGATTGTCTGGTGAGAAACAAGAGCTTGCTGAGATTACCTTGTTAGTTAGTGGACGAATCATAACAAACATTCACTTTTAACAAGGATTCTACTATCCCCGCTTGAAATAAAAAACATTTCTCTATATAATACTCGTATAGAAAAATGCCTATAGAAAGAGATTTATGTTACCATATCCATTTTCTTATTTTAATAGTATTTGGGGATTTCGTAAGCCCCTATCTCATCGTTTTGGTCTAAATTGGTTTCAACTGATTTTTACCAGTATTTTCTTGATTAGCTTATCCATGGTGCCTATTGCTATCCAGAACAGTTCTCAGGGAACCTATCCTTTAGAGACGTTCATCGATGATGTCTATGCTCCATTGACGGACGAAGTCGTTCAGGATCTGACTACCAATGCTCAAATTGTAGATGGTAAACTAAGCTATACTGGTTCGACTCCTCATCAAGATTCTGTACAAATCGGGGCTACTGCTAGTTCAAGTTTCCCTGAGGAATTACTTCTTAGCTTTGAACCTGAGCAACTCGTCATCAGTAAGCAAGGAAAAGAACTAACCAGCATTCGCTATCATGCTATCACAACTGATAGTTTCCAAAGCAAGGAAAGCTTGACTCAGGCTATTTCAAAAGACTGGTATCAACAGAACCGCGTCTATATCAGCCTCTTCCTGGTCTTAGGTGCTAGTTTTCTCTTTGGACTTAATTTTTTCATTGTAGCTTTAGGTGCTAGCCTTCTGCTCTACTTCACGAAAAAATCTCGTCTCTTCTCATTTAAGACCTATAAAGAGTGCTATCATTTTATTTTGAACTGTTTAGGATTACCAACTTTACTGACCATGATTTTAGGTCTTTTGGGGCAGAATATGGCAACTTTGATCACTGTTCAAAACATTTTATTTGTTCTATATCTGGTCACTATCTTTTATAAGACTCATTATCGTGATCCAGACTACAAAAAGTAGGTGATTATTATGCCTGTTACGATTAAAGACGTGGCCAAAGCTGCAGGAGTTTCTCCTTCAACCGTAACCCGTGTTATTCAAAACAAATCAACGATTAGTGACGAAACAAAAAAAAGAGTTCGAAAGACAATGAAAGAACTCAATTATCATCCTAATCTTAATGCTCGAAGTCTTGTTAGCAGTTATACGCAAGTTATTGGCTTAGTCCTTCCAGATGATTCAGATGTTTTCTACCAAAACCCTTTCTTCCCTTCTGTTCTTAGAGGGATTGCACAGGTTGCCTCGGAAAATCACTATGCCATCCAGATTGCGACTGGTAAGGATGAAAAAGAGCGTTTAAACGCCATTTCACAAATGGTCTACGGAAAACGTGTGGATGGGCTTATCTTCTTGTATGCTCAAGAAAATGATCCTTTGGTGCAACTGGTTGTCGAGGAGCAATTCCCCTTCCTCATTCTTGGAAAATCACTTTCCCCTTTCATACCGCTTGTTGATAATGATAACATCCAAGCCGGATTTGATGCGACCGAATATTTCATCAAAAAAGGTTGCAGTCGCATTGCTTTCATTGGTGGTACCAAGAAACTCTTCGTTACCCAGGACCGTCTGACAGGTTACGAGCAAGCTCTTCAAGAACACAATCTGCCTCTTGATAATCACCGTACCTTCTTTGCAGACGAGTTTCTAGAAGAAAAGGGCTGTAACTTTAGTAAACAACTCTTTAAATATGACCCTCAGACCGATGCTATTATCACAACAGATAGTCTCCTAGCTGAAGGTGTCTGTAACTACCTCAACGAACACCAACTTGATGTTCCGGTCCTCAGCTTTGACTCGGTAAATCCAAGATTAAATCTGGCTGCCTATGTTGATATCAATAGTCTTGCTCTTGGCCGAACTTCATTTGAAACCATTCTTCAAATCATTAATGATGTCAAAGAGAATCGTCAAATCTGCTATCGTCAGGTGATTGCACACGAAATCGTTGAAAAATAAAAAACCAACTCTCTTTTTTGAGTTGGTTTTTTTGTATCCTATTTACCTGAACGACTAGTTTTCAACTTCGACAAATCGCCCAAGAATATGGACATTTTCTGAGACAGATACAAAGGCTGTCGGATCAACTTGTTTCATGATGAGTTTAAAATCATTAAATTCTGCACGAGTGATAACCGTTATCAAAACTGCCTTACGCTCGTGGTTATAAGTCCCTTCAGCATCGTGAATCATGGTCGCACCACGGTGCAATTTATGATGGATTTTCTCAATCACTGCGTCAGGATTGCTAGTGACGATCATGGCCTGCATGCGTTTCTGTTTGGTGAAAACTGCATCTGTTACACGGCTGGAGACAAAGATCGTAATCATGGAATAAAGGGCATATTTCCAACCAAAGGTCAAGCCAGCAATCAGCATGATTGTCCCGTTCACTAGGAAGGAGATACTTCCGACGTTACGCCCCGTCTTCTTACGAATAGTCAGACTGACAATATCTGTTCCACCACTGGAGATGTTATGGCGTAAAGCAAAGCCGATTCCCAGTCCCATGACGACCCCACCAAAGAGAGCATTGATGATTGGATCCTCTGTCAAGACCACCACTGGCACAAACTGGATAAAGAGCGAGCTCATGGATACCGTGATAAAGGTGAAAATCGTGAACTTATGTCCAATTTGGTACCAGGCTAAAATCATCAGCGGGATATTGATAGCGTAAAATGCTACTGAAATTGGGAAATAAAAGCCAAACAAGTGATTACTAAGCGCAGAAACGATCTGAGCCAAACCTGTTGCTCCACTTGAATAAACATGTCCTGGTTGGAAGAAAAAATTGACAGCTACTGCTGATAGAAAACCATATACTAGAGAAGCTGAAATTTTTTCATCGTATTTTTCTCGGGAGATACTTTGCAAAACACGTAAAATCTTCACCCGATAAGCAAAGCGGCGCAGATAATGGTACCACTTTTTAGTTAGTTTCGTTTGTTTCATCTTGTTCTACTTGTAGATTGAGTTCCTCTAATTGTTTAAGAGCTACTGTTGATGGTGCTTGGGTCATTGGGTCAGTTGCTTTGTTGTTCTTAGGGAAGGCAATGACTTCGCGGATATTTTCTTCTCCAGCGAGCAACATTACAAAACGGTCAAGTCCGATAGCCAATCCACCGTGTGGTGGGAATCCATAGTCCATAGCTTCCAATAGGAAACCAAACTGGTCATTGGCTTCTTCTTCTGAGAATCCAAGGGCCTTGAACATGCGTTCTTGGAGTTCTTTTTGGTTGATACGAAGGCTACCGCCACCAAGCTCATAACCGTTCAAGACGATATCGTAGGCAATAGCACGAACCTTAGCCAAATCTCCTTCAAGCTCATGGGCAGTATCTGCCTGAGGAAGAGTAAATGGATGGTGAGCGCTCATATAACGGCCTTCTTCTTCAGACCATTCAAACATTGGCCAGTCAACTACCCAGAGGAAGTTAAATTTGTCGTTATCAATCAAGCCAAGCTCTTTGGCAATACGTCCACGAAGGGCCCCAAGTGTTGCATTTGCTACTTCAAGCGTATCAGCAACAAAGAGAACCAAGTCTTTATCTTCAAGACCAAGCGCACTTGTTAAATCGCCTTGAATGCCAGTCAAGAATTTAGCAACTGGACCGTTTAATTCACCGTCAACAACCTTGACCCAAGCAAGACCTTTAGCGCCATACTGCTTGGCTACTTCTGTCATCTTGTCGATGTCTTTACGTGAATAGTTATCCGCAGCACCTTTGACCACGATGGCTTTAACGGCAGGTGCTTCTGAGAAGACTTTGAAATCTACACCTTTTACAAGATCTGTCAAGTCCTGAAGCAACATCTCAAAGCGAGTATCAGGTTTATCAGAACCATAAAGTGCCATGGCATCATCATACTTCATACGAGGGAATGGTAATGTCACTTCAATGCCTTTTGTTTCCTTCATCACGCGCGCAATCAAGCCTTCTGTGATATCTTGAATTTCTTGCTCAGTCAGGAATGAAGTTTCCAAGTCGACCTGGGTAAATTCAGGCTGACGGTCACCACGCAAGTCCTCATCACGGAAACATTTGACGATTTGGTAGTAACGGTCAAATCCAGCATTCATCAACAACTGTTTTGTAATCTGCGGACTTTGAGGAAGTGCGTAAAAATGCCCTTTATTGACACGAGATGGCACCAAGTAGTCACGCGCCCCTTCTGGTGTTGACTTAGAAAGGAATGGCGTTTCCACATCGATAAATTCCAACTCATCCAAGTAGTTGCGGATCGAATGTGTCACCTTGGCACGAAGCTTAAGGTTTTCCAACATCTCTGGACGACGAAGGTCAAGGTAACGGTAACGTAGACGCGTATCATCGTTCGCTTCAATACCATCCTTGATTTCAAATGGTGTTGTTTTAGCTGTATTAAGCACAGTAAGAGCCGTTACATTCAGTTCAACCGCTCCAGTCGCCAATTTATCATTTGCCTGCTCACGTGCTTCAACCTGACCAGTAACCTCGATGACGTATTCACTTCGAAGGCTTTCAGCTGTTGCCATCACTTCCGCAGAAACTTTTTCAGGGTTGATAACTAACTGCATAATCCCTTCACGGTCACGAAGGTCGATAAAGATCAATCCACCCAAGTCACGACGACGGGCAACCCATCCTTTCAAGGTAATTTCTTGTCCGATGTGCTCCTCACGAACACGACCAGCATACATACTACGTTTCATGTTTTCTCTCCTCTTGTATTCTGTTACTATTTTACCATAAAAGCGCAGGCTCTTCATGAAAATCATAAGAAAAGTTGAGAGTTTCCTCTTATAAATGAAAAAATCCAGCAAAGTCATTCGCTGGATTTGGGTTTTCTTTATTTTTTACGCTTTTCAGCAATCTCTTCTGTCTTCTTAGGAAGGACAATTTCTGTCACATAAGCTGTCGCAAATCGTATCACTCCTGCGATAGGAGCAAAGATAACCGCTAGATTGTTATAAAAGAAATCCCCCTTAATGAAATAGACAAGTAGGCCGATGACAAAGAAGAGAAAGACAGCCTGAATCACTGCTAATAATAGTACTCGCTTCATAATTTCCTCCTGAGTCTATTATAGCATCATTATCATCACAAATGAAATTAAATTATTTAAGGCATGCAATCCCATGCTATAAGCCAGACCACCCTTGTTGATATAAGCCAACCCCATACTAAGACCAAGGGCACTATAGACTAGGAATTGTTGAGGACTAGTAGGGAAATGAGCAAGTGCAAAAAGTACAGTGCTTACAAGAAGAAAGAGAGCTGTCTTCTTGACGTTGTCTTGTTGAGGGAAGACAAAGCGAGCCAACATACCTCTAAAGGTCAATTCTTCTGTCAGGGGTGCAAAGATGACAGCCATGAAGAATGTGAAGAGAGGTTGATTATGAGTCAATTCTTCTAACATCTTTTGACTGACTGATGGATCATTTGGCAAAAAGAATTGAGCAACAATGGCAAGGGCCCATACTAAGGCTGGCAGCCAGATGTATTTGTTAAGGGCTGTTTTTTCAATCGTAACGGTTCCTGTCTTATACCACTTGTAGGTAACGAAGGTGAAAATTCCTGCTAATAAGACATAAACAGGGACAGCAACATATTCAGGTGCACCCATTTTCAAGGCGGCTAAACCTACGCCCTGAATAAAACTATAGACCATAAGAAATGATAAGAAGGCAAGGCTATACCAGCCGATATTTTTAAGTGTTTTCATAATATTCTCCTATTTGAAATAACGTTTTGTTTTGCGCAATTGTGCAACATTCGTGTACAAATGGATGACAACTGCCACAAGTAGAGCAACCAACTGTACTTGGCCTAATACTACAGATAGAACTACTAAGACAACGTAGATACCAGGAATGAGGAGCTGATTGACCTTGAACAAGATCAAGTAAGCTTCTTCCATTTCAGCCTGTTTTTCTCCCTCGTCATAAGTATCGAGGTAGTCTAAAACTTCCTTGGGAGTCGCCGTAATAGAAAGTTTGTAGTTACGAATCTTGCTGGTGATTTTTAGACAGTAAGCACCCGCCCAGATACCTAAAACTATCAAAAGTAAGGATGCTGCTGATAGGCCTAAAGCTCCCAAATCTATTAGTAGACAGGAAAGCATACTAATTTGGCAAACATTCCAAGCTACTGTACCATAATCTAAGAAACGATACATGGCAAGGTAGTCTTGTTCGTTTTCTTCGTCCTCTTCTTCTCTTTGATAACTCTGATAGGCCTGATGGCTTTTTCTAGTGAAATAAAAGGTTAGAATCACCGTAAGCATCCCTAAACCAAGAAAGAATGATTTCAAGGCAACGACTACTTGCTCTTGACCGATACCTAAAGGATTAGCACCAAGGAAACCAGCAAATATTGCTAATAAAACACTTGCAAGAAAAATCTTCAGTGCAAAAATGATTTGTTTCTTTTCCATATTTCAACCTCTTTCTAAAACAAGCCAGACAACCATTGACCAAAAGCTTTACCTGATTCGAAGATAGCGGTCAAGCCTTCTGTTCCAAGTGATACCAAAATCATACAAACAGCAAACAAGAGAATAGCTTGATTTCTAGCTTTTTTTGGTCCATCTCCCAAGGGTTCATTGCCAAGCCAACCTGCTAGATAGGCATAGAGAGTTACTGTTATAATCCCGACCTCAGTCGAAGAGAGGAATAACAAGACTGTCACCAAACGAACGATATTGGCTTGAATGTTAAAATAATTTCCTAGACCTGCACAAACACCGGCAAGTGCTTTGTTCTCTGTATCGACTTGAAAACCTGCTAAAAACTCTTTCATAACTTTTCTCCTTTTAGGATCTCTTTAAACTTTATCTTTCTCTCTACCCATCTAAAGACTAATAGTAAAACTATGTTAATCCAGAAGAGGTATTTACTTTCAACAATTGTAAACCAACCAATGAGGCTTCCAATCATAGCCAAAAGATTTACGATAAACACAACTATAGATAGATAATAAATCACTTTATACTTGTTCATCACTCATCCTCCTCTAAGCGAAAGACTGATTCGACTGGCTCATGGAATATCTGAGCAATCTTCAGGGCAATGACGATGGATGGGGTGTATTCATCCCGCTCAAGCAAGCTGATGGTTTGCCTGGACACGCCAGCTAGTTTGGCCAGCTCTGTTTGATTCAGGCCATCGCGAGCCCGAAGCTCTTTTAGACGATTTTTTAGCATGTCTTTTTTCTCCTTTGTTCTTATCTTGATTTCATTGTAACATATCTTTTTATTTTTGACAAGCATATTTGTCAAAAAGTTTAAGATTTTTGTCATTTTGTAAAAGAAAACGGTCAGGAATGGTATCCTGACCGTATTTTTTTATAGTTGATAAAAGATTGCTTACTCAGCTGATGGAGCGTCTTGACTTTCTTTCAGCTGCTTTTTATCATCTTTCTTGTAATCTCTTCTGACGATATAAAGCGTTGTTAGACTGATGAGAGTCAATACAGCACCTGTAACCCTTCCTTTTTGGGAGAAGACAAATTCTACTTTGTGTTGTCCGGAAGTAATCGGGAATGAAATAAAGCTGTTCCATGCTTTTGTCACAGGGACATCCTTGCCATCCACTTTCACCTTCCAACCCTCACTATAAGGAATAGAGGTCATCATGTATTTACTGTCGTCAGTGATATTCACTGAACCGACGATATGAGTATTCGAGAATTTCTCAACTTGTAGACCTTGTTCCTTCCGCTTTTCTAAAGCACTTTGAATTTGACTGATTTCTGCGCGGTAAACTCCTGCATTTGAAAGGTCAACCTTATCTGTTTTAAAGCGGAACTCCAGTACAGACTCTTGATTCTCTGCATTGTCAGCGATTTGCCATAGTTGACGTTGCGTATTTCTCTTAGAATGAGTGAACCACTTGCCGTTCAGAAGGACGGAGTAATCTTTCTCAGAATTTAGACTTGCTGGTACGAAGAAGTAATAGGTCAAATTTGTTCGCGGAGTAATTCGGTAGCGAACGATTGCATCCTTAGAAGAATCCACCCGCTTGTAGACTGCAGTTCCTTTTTCTTTGTCGACATTTTCCTCAGTAAGATTTTCTGTTTCAACATCTCCGTAAGCTAGGGGTTTGAAGTAGTCGAGATAATTCTCTTCGCCTTTTTTCACGCCTTCCATAGAGTTAAGGATGATATTTTGATTTTGGATAGCGTTATTTCTACCAAAGTTGATGTTTCTTACTAAATCATTTGTTCCATAGGCTAATGGGAAAGAATTTGGATTTTCGTATACGATATAGCGTTCATCTTCGTAAACCTTCTGCGTGAAATAACGCTGCATATCAAATCGACTGGCAAAACGTGTGAAATACATTCTCTCAGGATGAGCTTCTTTCTCAGTAGGATCCAGGTCTTTGACATCCATATAGTAGCGAATCCCATATAATGCATCCGTCAGAGGAGTTCCATTTTCGTATTCAATTGCTTCATCGCCCGCTTGATCCCCCATATAGGCAAAGTGATTCATAGTGGACCTCTCCAAATTTGAACTAAAAGTACTCAAACCTGGATAACCTATCAGAGATGGAGTTGTTCGAGAATAGGCAAAGGTCGTTGCAATTCTATAGAAAGGTTCATCTGCATTTTCTTGGATTTTATCCGTCACACGTTTAACCGAGAGCGTTCCGTCCACAAATGTATCAACATTTGCATAACTAAAGGTCACTTGTGATAGATAGGCATTGTAGCCTAGCTCAAATACTGTCAGAGTTGATAACAAGACAACAGCTAAGCGAATCATTCGTGGACGTAGCAAGGCCAGTACAGCTAAGTAAATGAGTAGAGTTAAGACTACACGAGAAAAGAGATAACCTGTTTGCAACAATAACAGCAATACCACCACAGATCCAGCCGCAATCACCAATACCCTCTCCTTTTCTTTCTGGGACTTGGCAGAGCGTTCCCAGTATAGATAAAATCCTATAGCTGTAGCTGATACAACCAGTGTCACAATGGCAATAAAATGGCTATTGATAAACAGAGTTAGAGCCTCAGGTTGTTTTTTGGGTAGATAGGTAAAGTCTTTAGTATAGAGGTAGATTGCCGATAAGACTAGGGCTACAACTGATAGCAATTTCCCTCGGCGAGAGATTCTAAATTTCTCTTTTAACGCTTGATAGGCTAGAAGCAGCATGAAGAAAGAGAATAACCATGAGAAGCGGAAGAAGAATCCGGCAGGGTTCTGTCCCATATGCCAAATCTTACTAACAAATTCGTTTACAAAGGAAGTAAAGAAGATGAGAGTAACCACTCCCGCAGCCCATCTTCTTTCTTTGACTATCTCTCTTGATACAAAGTACAAGATAAAGCCGATAAACCCGAGAGCTCCAATATAGATATTTGGCAGGTTTGGTCCAGCTGCCCAACCTGATTGCGCATCAAAGCCCCCGATAGTTAGTTTGGATAAAATGTCTAAGGGATTAATCTGAAAGGCCATGGAAAATGTCATGGCCCCTCCTGCTTGTCCCTTACTTTCAATCAAGTTGAAAAATACTGGAACAAATAAGATTGAAGCCGCAGTAGACCCTAGGATAGAGTAGAGAAATACATCCCATAAGGGTTTGACGTAATGTTTGAGTTTTACTTTCCATGTCCCCTCGATAGAAAGACGAGGTGAAAGATAATAGCAGGTATATAAGACAACAAATAGCGATATCATATAGCCCATGTAGAATTGAAGGAATACCGTAAGACCAAGTACAAAGGCATATGGATAAGCCGCTTTGCCATCTAACAACTGCTCTAGATATAGGATGACAAGAGGAAGCATGAACATGGCATCATAAAAGATAACATTCATCTGGTAGGATACCAACATACCAGACAGGGCATAAGCTGTCGCAAACAAGGGAACCATCCATCGTTTTGACTCTGCACCCTTATAACGTTTAATTAAGAGATGAGCAAAGGAAAGTCCAAAAGCTCCATATCTGAGCCAGATTGTTAGAAAAACAGATAACCCTATATATTTTAAAGGCAGCAGAACATAAATAACATTGAAAGGGCTCATCAAATAATAGCCCAACTCACCAACCATATCTCCACCTATAGATTTAGTAAAGGAATATGTCAGACTACTTAAATCACCAGATAGAATGGCATTCTTTAGCAATCCATAAAAACTAATATACTGCTGATCAAAGACAACTGTCATTAAACTTTTATTTCCAAAAGGATAACTCCCCATGAAAAACCATACCACCAGCATGATGGTCATTGGTAGCAAGGCACTACTGACATAAAGGACACCCTTCGGATATTTTTCCTTTAATTTCTGCCATTGTGTCAACCAATTTTCCATTATTGATTTCTCCTCTATGTTTTTAACCAACTTCTGTTTGTTGTTTGCCACCGGCTACGTTAGCTAGTATTGTAATGTTGGCTTTGTGACTTTGTGATAAGTGGGGTTTCTCCTTGAAAAGGGAAGGATAGTATCTACTACTCCATCATTTTAACATTTAAAAAAGGAGAGAGCAATGCTCTCTCCTCTCTAAAGAAATTTATCTAATATTATTTAGTAAATTTACGTTTCATTACTACAGTACCTGACAAGATTACCACACCTGCCAATACAAGTACTAGGCTTGTAGTTTCACCAGTAAATGGAAGAGTTGATCCTTCTTCTGTTGTAGTCGTTGTATCTGCAGGTTTTGGAGCCTCAGTCGTTGTTGGAGCCTCAGTTGTTGTTGTAACTTCTGAAGGAGCTTCTGTTGTTGGAGCTTCTGTTGTTGTTGGAGCTTCTGTTGTCGTTGGTGCTGCAGTTGTTGATTCAGTAGTCGTTGTTGACTCTGTTGTTGATGCAGTCGTTGATTCAGTAGTCGTTGTTGACTCTGTTGTTGATGCAGTCGTTGATTCAGTAGTCGTTGTTGACTCTGTTGTTG